>USOM01000027.1 GCA_900556345.1 uncultured Clostridium sp.
TAATTAAGTAGGTCTATTTTGCTTGCTTTTTTCGGCGTTTTTAAGAATGCAAGAAATTACCTAAAAATAAAAAGGGAGGAAGAAAAGATGAATTTTAAGACAAAATTCAAGAAGAACAAAGGAATAACGTTAATTGCGTTAGTGGTTACAATAATAGTTTTACTAATTTTAGCAGGAATAAGCATAACGATGCTAACAGGACAAAATGGAATTTTAAATAGAACAGTAGAAGCAAAGGAAAAACAACAAGTTTCAAACATAACAGAATTGATTGATTTTGAGTTATATTCAATTGAAGTAAAGAAAAATGAAGGAGAAGAGATTAATGATGTAGAAAAAATAAATATTATATATAATAAAATTATAGAAAGTAATTTTAATAAAGAAATTGAGAGAGTCGGTAATTTAATTATAGTTGCAAACAAGTACGTTATATCCATGTCTACTGGAGAAAAAGCAATACAAGCAAATCCAGATGAATGGGATTATTACGTTTGGAATAATTGGAAAGGATATAATGATTCAGAATATTTAGATTGGGCTTTTATTACAGGGTATAGTGGAAGTGAAAAAAATATAACAATCCCAGAATATGTAATTCAAGATGGGAAAATTTGTCCAATAAGAGAAATAAGACAAAATTGGGCTGGAGGATTTGAAAAGTGCACAAATGTAGAAAGCATTAAAATATTAGATAATATCATGACGATAGAACAAACTGAATTTGCTAATATGACTAATTTGAAGACAGTAGAAATAGCTGATACTGTTACAAAAATAGGAACCAATGCATTTGCTAGTGATTATAAACTAGAAAATGTAAAATTGTCATCTGGTTTATCGGCAATTGAAAATTATGCATTTTATTGTTGTTATGCTTTAAAAAACGTGAAAATTCCTGAAAATGTAGAAACGATTGGAAGAAATGCATTTACATTATGTTTGTCGATTGAAAAAATAGAAATACCATCATCTGTTAAAAGTATAGGTGAGTGTGCATTTGGATATATGGGAATAGATGATTCAAATAGTAGTTATTCGTCAGAAAATTCAGGGGATGACATACATAAAAAACTTGGATATACTAAAGGAAATTTGAAAACTATTATATTAAATGAAGGCATAGAAGAAATTGATGCAGATGCTTTTACTATGTCGGCAACTGTAGAAAAAGAATTAAAACTTCCGACATCATTAAAAAAAATAGGTTCACATGCATTCAAACATTTTGGAGCTATTGGAGGAGGTAAGATATATAATAATGATGGAACGATTTATGAGGAATAATAATATATAGTAAAAAATGATAGATTATTTTAATAAAAAAGGTTGAATAAGAACAACCAATACTTTAGAATTTAAGTATTGGTTGTATTTTTATTTTAAAAGTTTTCTTATCTCTTCAAACAAAATAGGTTTAAACTCATCAATAGGCAAAGGCATGTTATACAAAATCGAGTTAAACGAAGTAGAACTAGCAAGCTCAATAATCATAAATAAAGTAGCCTCTGGGCATTTTAGCTGAATATTATTTTTTTCAACACCATTCA
Organism: uncultured Clostridium sp.; assembly: GCA_900556345.1. Lineage (GTDB taxonomy): Bacteria > Bacillota > Clostridia > TANB77 > CAG-508 > CAG-269. The sequence continues at coordinate 1,551 of USOM01000027.1, forward strand.
TAAAAATGCTAAAAATAGAACCATCATCATAAGGCAAATCTGCGATTTTACTCATAGCTTCATTATAAATACCTAAAGAAAGGTTTTTAGAAATGAATTTAAGAAGAAGATGGTTTTTAGTCAAAGCATCAATAATATGTTCAATAATAAAAATAATTTGGTCCTCAAAATCTACAATATCAGTTTTCTTTAAAGCTTTAACAGCATCGGCAAAAAGTTTTCCGCGATTTTTTTTCAATCAATTTATTTTGAATATCATATTTATCCTTAAAATACAAATAAAACGTTCCTTTTCCAACACCTGCATTTTCTGCAATATCTTGAATAGATGTTTCTTTAAATCCTTTTTTTGTAAATAGGTTAAATGCAGAGCTAAGAAGCGTTTCCTCTTTTATTTTCTTATTTTCTTCCGATTTTTTCATAAGCATATACCTCGATTCTTTTCATATATTATTCTATATTATGTAACTTATTATCCCACAAAATGAAAAAATAGTCAATAATTTTAAGAAAAAATATTGACTAATGGTCATAAAAGTGCTACAATGATTAAAGTTAAAAATGACTAGCGGTCAAAGAACTCTTGAAAGAGCTGGTCCTAAAAGGACAATGTTCACAAAAGAGCCGATACAAAAAACAAGAAAGGAAGAAAAAAGTATGAAAAAATTTGGTGAATTCATATGTAAACACAAAATAGCGATACTAATAATAGCAGTATTACTATGCATACCATCAATATATGGAATGATGGCAACAAGAGTAAATTATGACATATTATCATATTTACCAAGTAACATCGAAACAGTAAAAGGTGAAAAAATCCTGTCAAACGATTTTGGTATGGGATCATTTTCAATAGTACTCGTAAAAGATATACCGCAAAAGAATCTAATCAATCTGGAAAATAGGTTTAGAGAGATAGATTCTGTAAAAGACGTAATTGGAATAACAGATGTAACAGGAAGTCAAATTCCGGTAGATATGTTACCAGATGATGTATTAAACAAAATCTACAAAGAAGATGGAACAACAGCGGTTTTAGTTACATTTGAAGATGGAATTGCAGAAGATAGAACATTAGATGCAATTCAGACCTTAAGAGACATAACTGATGAGAACTGCAAAATCAGTGGAATGTCTGCAACAAACTTAGACATAAAAGATATATGTAACTCAGAAGTAATAATATATGTAATAATTGCAGTTATACTATGTGCAGTAATCCTAGGAGTTGCATTAGATTCATACACAATGCCATTTATATTATTAGGAAATATTGGAATTTCAGTATTATATAATATGGGAACAAATGTCGTATTTCATGAAATATCATATATAACAAAAGCAATAAGTGCAGTGCTACAGCTAGGTGTAACAATGGACTTTGGAATTTTCTTATACCATAGTTACAAACATCAAAAAGAAACAGAAAGTAATAACGATAAAGCAATGGCACTCGCAATAGCCGATACCTTAAAATCTGTTGTAGGAAGCTCACTTACAACAATAGCAGGATTCTTAGCATTATGCACAATGAGCTTAACACTTGGAAAAGATATAGGTTTAGTTATGGCAAAAGGTGTTGCATTAGGTGTAATATCTACAGTAACAATCTTACCAAGCTTAATATTAGTTTTCGATAAATTAATAACAAAAACAGCACATAAAGATATTTTACCTAAATTTACAGGAGTAAAAAACTTCGTAATAAATCATTCAAAAGCAATTGCGGTAACATTTGTTATAATTTTACCATTTGCAATTTATGGTTATACTCATACAGAAAGTTATTATAACTTAATGAGTGGACTTCCAAAAACATTGCCAAGTGTTCAAGCAAATGATACTTTAGCAAATGATTTTGATATGGTTTCAACAGAACTTGTATTAATAGACAAAAATATACCAGATGACAAAGTTGCAGAAATGCTTGAGAAAATTGATAATTTAGATGGAATAAAAATGAGTTTAAGTTATTCAAAAATAACAGATAAGCTAAATATGCCAGCTGAATTTTTACCAGAAAGTATATTAAAATTATTTACAAGTGATAAATATCAAATGATAATAATAAGTTCAAAATATGAAAATGCAACAGATGAGTTAAATAATCAAATTGCTGAGGTAAATAACATAATAAAAACTTATGACGAAAATGGATTAATGGCAGGAGAAGGTCCACTTATGAAAGACCTAGTTGAAATTGCAAACCACGATTTCAATAGTGTAAATACATTCTCAATTGGAGTAATATTTGCATTAATGTTTATAGTGTTACAATCTATCTCACTACCATTTATATTAATAATAGTAATAGAATTTGCAATATTTATAAATATGGGAATACCAGCATATATGGGACATCAAGTACCATTTGTAGCATCAATAGTAATAGGAACAATCCAACTTGGTGCAACAATAGATTATGCAATTTTAATAACAAATAAATATATTCAAAAGAGAAAAGAAGGCTTAAGCAAGAAAGATGCTATGGACTACGCACTTGGAACATCAATAAGTTCAATAGTTGTAAGTGGTTTATGCTTCTTTGGAGCAACATTTGGAGTGGGTGTTTACTCTCAAATTGAAATGATAAGTTCACTATGTATCCTTATTTCAAGAGGAGCAGTTGTAAGTATGATAAGTGTAATATTAGCACTTCCAACATTTTTGATGATGTTTGATAAAATTATATGTAAGACAACAATTGGGATGAAAGAAGTAAAATGACACAAATGGACCGGTTCTTTTTGTGTCAATTGGCACAAAAAGAACCGGTCCCAATGGGGCACAATGAGGCACAATTGAAAGGAGATAATTAATTATGAATAATGGAGTAAAAAAAGCTATCTGTATAGCAAGTACGGTTACAATGTGTGGATTATACACATTGCCAATTTATGCAATCAATGAAAAAGACACAATGTATTGCAAGGCAAATAATATAGGAGTTGTTTACAAAGAAACTTCAAACGGAGAAGAGAAAAATGAAGATATGCCAATAGATACATCTATTAAATATTATTTGGATGGAAATGAAATTTCTATTGATGATTTAAAAGGAAAATCTGGAAAGGTTAAAATTGAAATTAATTTTACTAATAAAGATAAGAAAATAGAGACAATTGATGGCAAACAAGTTACAATGTATACGCCTTATATCGTAGCTTGTGGCACTATTTTGGATAATGAAAAATTTTCAAATGTTACAATATCTAGTGGAAAAATAATAGATAACGGCTCAAATTCAGTTGTTCTTGGAATTAGTATGCCAGGTATGCAAGAAAGTTTGGATATTGATGAAATAGACATTCCAGAAAATGTTGTAATAGAAGCTGATGCCAAAGATTTTGAATTAGGAAATATGTATATGTACATCGAATCAAATGTATTTGATAATGATTTGGACTTTTTAGATGAGTTTGATGATTTATATGAACAAAGTAAAACTCTAAAAGATGCAAGTAACCAGTTAGTAAGTGGAAGTAAAACTTTAAAAGATGGTGCAAATACTTATTCAGAAAAAATGGGCGAATTTAACACAGGTGTTGCTAGCTACACTAATGGCGTAAATACAGTAAGCACAAATTATTCTAAAATAAATGATGGAATATCTTCTGTAAATGAAAACACTAAAAAAATAGCAGAAGGAAGTTCTAATTTAGCAAGTGGAATAAAAGATTTAAAAAGCAACTTATCTACTATAATTTCAGCAATTGGAAGCATAAAAACAGGAGCAGATGCAATAGATGGTGGAATTTCTAAGATGGAAACAGCTGTTGAAAACAATATCGAAACTTTAACAGCATCTACATCTAAAGATTCTGAAACAGCTAAAACTTTAGCAAAATTAGGAACAGCAACAGAAACTTCAGTTGCAAGTTTAAAAGCAACTAAAAATGCATTAGAAACAACAGTAAGCACTATGGAAGATGGCGAAACAAAAACAGAATTACAAACAGAAATTGCTAAATTAGATGAACAAATTACTACATTAGGAAAAAATACAGCTACAGAAAGAACAGCATATAATAAAACTATGGAAGCTGAAACAAGTGGGGTTTTAACAGGATTAAATACTCTTAAAACATCTTTACAAACCTTAAAAGGAGTATCAAGCAAAGTAACATCTGGAATTAACCAGTTAGTTAGTGGTTCGCCAGAATTACAAGCAGGATTAGATAAGTTAGAAAGTGGATCAAATACATTATCAAGTGGGGCTAAAAGTTTAAGTGATGGAACAAGTACATTATCTAGTGGTGCTAAAGAATTAAAGAGCGGAATTGATACTTTAAATTCTAATAGTGAAACTATAAAGAGTAGCAGTAGTCAGTTAAATGATGCAGCTAAAACATTATCTGATGGTGCATCAACTTTATCAGATGGAATGAAACAATTTGATAATGACGGTATTAATACTATTTATAACTTTGTAAATGGTGATGTTAAAGGAGCTCAAAATAGAGTCGAAAAATTGATGGATTTGGCTAAAAATAGCGGTTCTTATAAGTATGTTTTAAAAGTAGATAATTTAAAATAATTTGCTTGACTTAAAAATATTTTTAAGGTAAAATTTAGAAAAATAAATATTCAAAGGAGGAAATAAAAAATGGAATATTTAGAAAAAGTTTTAAAGAAAACAGGAGTTACATCACTTGTCACATCAATAATATTTGCAATACTTGGAGCAATTTTAATTGCAAATCCAGAAGGAACAATAAAATTTATTGCAATCATTTTAGGAGTAATGTTTGGGCTAGTTGGTTTATATAAAATCATTAATTACTTTGAAAATAGAGGAAAATACGATTTTTACAATTATGATATAGCTTATGGAGTTATAGCAATAGTACTTGGAATTGTAACAATTTGCTATAGTACACAAATAGGAGCAATTTTTAGAATACTTATAGGTTTATGGATTGTTTATAGTGCAATTCTTCGAATTAACTTATCTATAAAATTAAAAGCAATCGAGTCAAATGTTTGGATATATAGTTTAGTAATTGCTTTAATAATGGCAATATGTGGAATATTTATTATTTGCAATTCAGGAGCTGTTATTGTAACATTAGGAGTAGTTGTAGTAATATATTCTGTACTTGATGTAATAGAAAGCATAATGTTTTTAAATAATGTAAATAAGCTAAGTTAATCTTAGTTTTGAGCCGTTTTTGCTCGGTTCTGGTTTGATACATTTTGGTTTTGCCACCCTTGTGTGTCGCAACTTTAGGATTAAATAAAAGATATGAAAGTTGCTCCAATCGCACTCACTAGCGTTCGTTTGGTCGCTTACGCGGGTGCCCAAACCAAAATGTATCAAACCAGAACCGAGCAAAAATTGGTGAATTGGAAGAAGTAAGTTTTCGGAGGATGTCAAAATGGAAAAAATAAAGAAATGGTATAAAGAGATTGCAAAACTATTGTACAATATCAAAGTTGACAGAATTGGAGAATGCTCGGCCCAGTGTGCGTATTATACAATATTATCTTTTATACCATTTATTATTTTACTTATCACTTTAATTCAGTATACAAATATTCAGCCACAAACGCTATTTGAAGCAATTTCTAAAATCATCCCATCAGGTATGAATGAATTTGTTTTAAATATTGTTCAGGAAGTATATTCAAAATCGATTGGTACGGTTTCAATATCAATCATATTTACAATTTGGGCAGCTGGGAAAGGATTGTTTGCATTAACAAAAGGATTGCAGGTAGTCTACAAGACAAATGACAAAAAGCAAAGTTCATATATATATTTAAGACTAAATGTATTGTTAGAAACAGTTTTATTTATCATTTTAATTGTTGCAGGGCTTACAATGCTTGTGTTTGGCGACAGCTTAAAAAATATAATACAAGAACATTTTGGAGGATTTGAAAATTTTAATATAGTTTCATCCATATTTACAGAATTATTATTTATTTTTGCAACATTTATTGTGTTTTTGCTTTTATATAAGTTTATGCCAAAACACAAAGTAAGCTTTAAGAGTCAATTATGGGGAGCTATTTTTGGTGCTATTGCTCTTAATGTGGTTTCTTTTGTCTTTTCAAAGTACTTATATATTTTTAAAGGATTTTCTTGGACTTATGGAAGCTTGACTACTTTAATGCTTATAATGATGTGGACTTATTCGTGTTTTTATACGGTGTTTTTGGGCGCTGAATTTAATAAGTGGGTTAATAGAGTTAAAATATAAAATTTCGTATTGGGGACGGTTCTTTTCACGAAAAGAACCGTCCCCAATACGAAAAGTTGACATAAACTCAAACAAATGATATACTAATAAAGTCACATGTTAATAAACATAAAAACAGGAGGAAACACTATGAAAATTATTGTTGCAACAGGGAATAAGGGCAAACTCAAAGAAATCAAAGAAATTTTTTCTGAATATGAAATAATTTCAAACAAAGAAGCAGGCTTTGACATTGATATTGAAGAAGATGCAAAAACTTTTGAAGGAAATGCGTTAAAAAAAGCAAAATCAATTGCCGAAGTTTCAGGAGAAATTTGTCTTGGTGATGATTCAGGCATTATGATTGATTGTTTCAATGGATGGCCTGGAGTGAGAACTGCTAGATGGATGGATGGTACTGACAAAGAAAAAAATCTTGCCATTATCGAAAAAATGCAGGGAATTCCCAAAGAGCAGAGAACCATTCATTGGGTAACAGCTATTGCTATTGTGGACAAAGAAGGAAATAGTCATACAGGTATACATAGCGTGGATGGAACGGTTGCATTAGAACCGCGAGGAGAAAACGGTTTTGGCTTCGACGAGATTTTTGAATCACCAAATGGAAAAACTTTAGCGGAGCTTTCTGATGAAGAAAAAAATGAAATCGGGGCTAGAAAAAAAGCACTTGAAAAAGTGAAGAAAAAAATAATTTAATAGTAGAAAGAAAAAGGAAGAGTGAAATTTTATACTCTTCCTTTTTCTGATTGGGGACGGTTCTTTTTCGGAAAAAGAACCGTCCCCAATCAGAA
>USOM01000028.1 GCA_900556345.1 uncultured Clostridium sp.
GTTTAAGATTTTAAATAAAATAAAGGAAGGAAGATAAAATGATAGAAAAAAGAGAAGAAAATCTTGAAGAAAACAAGATAAAAAGTGCCAGAAGAAAACCGGCAAGAAGAAATTACAATAAAAGAGAAAATAAAATAAACGAAGAAGCAAAAAATGATGTAAAAAAAGAAACAAAAAATATCAAAAAAGAAGTAAGGAGAACAACAAGAAGAGTAAATAAAGAACAAGAAGAAACAAAAGCATTAGTTGTAAGAAAAGAATCATCATTAAAAGAATTACCAAGAGAAAAAGCTCTAAAAAAAGTAACAGAAAAAGTAGGATTTAAAAAGTCAAGACTAAAAATAATACCACTAGGTGGTTTACACGAAGTTGGAAAAAATATAACAGTATTCCAATATGATAATGAAATGATAGTAGTAGATTGTGGACTATCTTTCCCAGAAGATGATATGTTAGGTGTAGACTTAGTAATACCAGATATAACATATATAATAAAAAATCAAGAAAAACTAAAAGGAATGGTAATAACACATGGACACGAAGATCATATAGGAAGTGTACCATATTTCTTAAAACAAGTAAACACACCAATATATGGAACAAGACTTACACTTGGATTAATAAAAAACAAATTAGAAGAACATAGACTAGTAGACTCAACCAAATTAAATGAGGTAAATCCAGGTGAAACCATAAAACTTGGAAAACACTTTAAAGTAGAATTTATACAAAGTTCACACAGTATTCCAGACTCTGTAATGCTTGCAATTCATACTCCGGTAGGAACAGTAGTACACACCGGAGATTTTAAGGTAGATTATACACCGATGGATGGAAAAATAATGGACTTTGGACGTTTAGCAGAACTTGGAAACAAAGGAGTTTTAGCATTAATGTCAGACTCAACAAATGCTGAAAGAAAAGGATTTACAATGTCAGAAAGTACAGTTGGAGAAGTATTTGAAAAATTATTTACAAACTGTACAAAAAGAATAGTAGTAGCAACATTTGCATCAAATGTCCACAGAGTACAACAAATTGTGAACTGTGCAGTTAAATATGGAAGAAAAATTGCAGTATGTGGAAGAAGTATGATAAATATGATAACAACTGCAAGGCAACTAGGATATATTGAATGCCCAGACAATTTATTTATAGATATAGATATGATAAATAACTATACAGATGATCAATTATTAATAATAACAACAGGAAGTCAGGGAGAAACAATGTCAGCATTAACAAGAATGGCATCTGGAACACATAGAAAGGTAAAAATAACTCCAAATGACTTAGTAATAATATCTGCAAATCCAATACCAGGAAATGAGAAAAACGTATCAAAAGTAATAGATTCGTTAATGCAAATTGGAGCAGAAGTTGTATATTCAGCCTTAGAAGATGTCCATGTTTCTGGACATGCTTGCCAAGAAGAACAAAAATTAATTTTGGCATTAACAAAACCAAAATACTTTATACCAATTCATGGTGAATATAGACACTTAATTGCACATAGTGAAACAGCAAAATTAATGGGAGTACCAAAAGAAAATATCTTTAAACTTGAAAATGGTAAAATACTAGAAATGGACAAAAATTCAGCAGAGTTTACAGGAACGGTTCAATCTGGAATAATATTAGTTGATGGTTTAGGAATTGGTGATGTTGGAAATGTAGTTTTAAGAGACAGACAACATTTATCACAAGATGGATTAATAATTGTAGTGCTAACTATGAATGGTGGTTCTGGAGAAGTAATAGCTGGACCAGATGTTATTTCTAGAGGATTTGTTTATGTAAGAGAATCTGAAAATGTTATGGATGAAATAAAAGCAGTTGTAAGACATGAAGTTCATAAATGTGAGGAACAAGGAATTCGTGATTGGGCAACTATAAAAAATTCTATTAGAGAAAATTTAAGAGAGTATATATTCTCAAAAACAAAAAGAAATCCGATGATAATCCCTATCGTGATGGAAATATAATTAAAAAAAGTAACCTTAAGTATAGCTTGGGGTTACTTTTTAATGTGTTTAGAACTACTTTTTAAGAAAAAAATGCCAAAAGTATTGACATAATAAGAAAAAAGTTATATACTATTTCAGTATGAATTTTAGCGTTGAAGTCGAATGTGGCTACATCCTTACGGATGGAGGGAACTTCGATGGAGTATGTCATGGCTTAGACCAGGCGGTAAGTTTAATCTTAAAAAATTAAGAGAATAAAAATATAAAGCACTTATCCCAAAATATTCATGCAAATTTGGGATTTTTAAATGGATAATTACAAAACACCAGGGTGCATTATAACTTGCCAAGCTAAACAAATACAAAAAAATATAAGGAGGGAAAATAGCAATGGCAAATCAAGTTGTTACTAGTGAAAAAATCAGAATAAGGGTAAAAGCTTATGAATCTCAAATTTTAGATCAGTCTGCTGCAAAGATAGTAGAAACTGCTAAAAAGACAGGAGCAAAAGTTTCAGGACCTATTCCACTACCAACAAAGAAAGAAGTTGTAACAGTAATACGTTCTCCACACAAACACAAAGACTCAAGAGAACAATTCGAAATGAGAACACATAAAAGAGTTATAGACATTCTTTACCCAACACAAAAAACTGTTGATTCATTAATGAAATTAGAATTACCAGCAGGTGTTGACATCGAAATCAAATTATAAGATTTCAAAAAAGGCTTATATTATAAAGAAAGCCGAATACATAAAAAAATAAAAACCAATGCTGGCCAATAGCTGTCAGCCAATAGGAGGAAAGAAAGAAAATGAAAAAAGGATTAATCGGAAAGAAAATAGGAATGACACAAATCTTCGATGAAAACGGATTAGTTATTCCAGTAACAGTAATAGAAGCTGGACCATGTGTAGTAGCACAAGTTAAAACATCTGAAACAGATGGATACAATGCTGTACAATTAGGATTTGGCGATGTAAAAGCAAAACATGTAAACAAACCAGAAATGGGACATTTTGCAAAATCTAAATTAGACCCTAAAAAACATTTAAGAGAATTTAGATTAGATGATATTTCATCATTCAAAGTAGGAGATGAAGTAAAAGCTGATATATTTGCAGCTGGAGAAAAAGTTGATATTCAAGGAACATCAAAAGGAAAAGGATTCCAAGGTGTTATAAAAAGACATGGTCAATCTAGAGGACCTATGGGACATGGATCAATGTACCACAGAAGACCAGGTTCAATGGGACCAACATCTACACCAGGAAGAGTATTTAAAGGTAAGAAATTACCAGGACACATGGGACATGTAACAGTTACAATCCAAAACTTAGATGTAGTAGCTGTTGATATGGATAAAAATGTAATCCTAGTTAAAGGAAGCGTACCTGGAGCAAAAGGTGCAATATTAAAAATAAAATCAGCTGTTAAGGCTATAGACTAAGAAAGGAGGAAATAGGTCATGCCAAAAGTAGACGTATATGATATAAATGGTAAAAAGGTTAGTGATGTAGAATTAAATGAAAACGTATTTGGAATTGAACCAAATGAAGCAATAGTACACGAAGTACTAGTAAACTACTTAGCTAATCAAAGACAAGGTACACAAAGTACAAAAACAAGAGCAGAAGTTCGTGGTGGTGGAAGAAAGCCATGGAGACAAAAAGGAACAGGACGTGCAAGACAAGGAAGTATCCGTGCACCACAATGGATTAAAGGTGGTATAGCATTAGGACCAAAACCACGTTCATACAGATATACTGTAAATAAAAAAGAAAAGAGATTAGCAATAAGATCAGTATTAAGTTCTAAAGTATTAGAAAACAAATTAACAGTAGTTGATAAATTAGAGTTAGCTGAAATCAAAACAAAATCAATGGTTAATGCTTTAAACAATTTAAAATTAGAAGGTAAAACATTAGTTATATTACCAGAAAAGAACTTAAATGTTCAAGCATCAACAAGAAACATTGAAGGAGCTAAAGCAATACTTGCAAACACAATAAATGTTTATGATTTATTAAGATATACTAACTTAGTTTTAACATTAGATACTGTTAAAAAATTAGAGGAGGTGTATGCTTAATCATGATAGCAGAAGAAATAATAATAGCCCCAATCGTTACTGAAAAAAGTAACAATGGTTTACAAGAAGGAAAATATACTTTCAAAGTAAACAAAAAAGCAACAAAAGTTGAAATCGGTAAAGCCGTTGAAAAACTTTTCGGTGTTAAAGTATTAAATGTTAACACAATGAATGTTAATGGTAAAAAGAAAAGAGTAGGATACCATCAAGGAAGAACTTCAGATTGGAAAAAAGCTATAGTTACTATAGATACAGATCCTAAAGCTGAAACATACTTAACAAAAGGTGGAAAAGAAGTTAAAGGAACAAAGAAATTTAAAGATTCAATCGAAGATTTTACAGGTGCTTAAACCTAAAAAATAATATCGGGAAATAACCCGGAAAATAAATTTTATCTGTATACGGAGCAGGAAAAAATCCGTTAATAAAATTAAAAGGAGAGAATATAAAATGGCAACAAAAAGATTTAACGCATATACACCATCTAGAAGAAATATGACAGTATTAGACTACAAAGAAATAACAAAGAAAACTCCTGAAAAATCTTTATTAGCAGTAAAGAAAGAAAAAGCAGGAAGAAACTCTTATGGTAGAATAACAGTACGTCATCAAGGTGGAGGAAACAGACAAAAATATAGAATAATAGATTTTAAACGTAAAAAAGACGATATGGTAGCAGAAGTTATCGGTATCGAATATGATCCAAACAGAAGTGCAAATATTGCTTTAATCAAATATGAAGATGGAGAAAAAGCATATATATTAGCACCTCAAGGATTAACAGATGGAGATAAAGTTGTATCTGGAAAATCTGCAGATATAAAACCAGGAAACTGCATGGAAATCAACAGTATTCCAGTTGGTACTTTAATCCACAATATAGAATTAAATCCAGGACAAGGTGGAAAACTTGTAAAAGCTGCTGGACAAAGTGCTCAATTAATGGCTAAAGAAGGAAAATATGCACATGTAAGATTACCTTCTGGAGAAATGAGATTAGTTTTAGCAAATTGTAGAGCAACAATCGGAGTTATAGGAAACTCAGATCACGGAAATGTACATTTAGGTAAAGCCGGAAGAAAGAGACACATGGGATGGAGACCAGAAGTAAGAGGATCTGCAATGAACCCATGCGATCACCCACATGGTGGTGGTGAAGGTAAAGCTCCAATCGGTCACGCAGGACCAATGACACCTTGGGGTAAACCAGCTCTTGGATACAAGACAAGAAATAAAAAGAAACAATCTAATAAATTTATAGTTAAGAGGAGGAAATAAAACTTATGTCAAGATCAAGTAAAAAAGTGCCTTTCGTAGCTCCAGAATTAATGAAAAGAATTGAAGCTATGAACACTGAAAACAAAAAAGAAGTTGTTAAAACATGGTCTAGAGCATCTACAATTTACCCACAAATGGTTGGTCATACAATAGCTGTTCATGACGGAAGAAAACATGTTCCTGTTTATATATCAGAAGAAATGATTGGTCATAAATTAGGTGAATTTGCTCCTACAAGAACATTCAAAGGTCATGCAGGAGAAAAAACAACTAAAAAATAATAAATAAACAAATCTACTAATATAAAGAGAGGAGATTAATTTAAAATGGAAGAAATAAAAACAGCTCAAGCAACTCTTAAATATGCAAGAATATCTTCAAGAAAAGTTAAAATTGTTGCAGATTTAATAAGAGGAAAAGACGTAGACGAAGCTTTAGCAATAGTTAAATTTACACCAAAAGCTTCTTCAGAAATAATCGAAAAGCTTTTAAAATCAGCTATTGCAAACGCTGAAAATAATCATGAAATGAAACATGATAAATTATATATTTCTGAAATCTATGCAAACCAAGGTCCAACTCTAAAAAGAATTAGACCAGCTGCAAAAGGTTCAGCAGTAAGAATTAGAAAAAGAACAAGTCATATAACAATAGTTCTAAAGGAACACGAATAAAATCAAAGAAGGAGGCTAACAAGCTATGGGACAAAAAGTACACCCAACAGGAGCTAGATTAGGAATAATCAAAGACTGGAGCTCTAAATGGTATGCAGATAGCAGAAATTTTGCAGACTATTTAGTAGAAGATCAAAAAATTCGTAAATTTTTAAAGAAAAAAGAATACGAAGCTGGAATTGCTAACATTGAGATAGAAAGAACAGCTAAATCAGTTAAAGTTAATGTTTATACAGCTAAACCTGGTATATTAATCGGTAAAGGTGGAGCTGGAGCAGAAGCTTTAAGAGCTGATATTAAAAAATTAATAGGAAAAGATGTAAACCTAAATGTTGTAGAAGTTAAAAATACAAGTTTAGATGCAACACTTGTTGCAGAAGATATAGCTTCACAACTAGAAAGAAGAATTTCATTCAGACGTGCCATGAAACAATGCATGCAAAAAACTATGAAATCTGGAGCAGCTGGAATTAAAACAGCAGTATCTGGAAGATTAGGTGGAGCTGATATGGCTAGAACTGAATTCTATAAAGAAGGAAATATTCCACTTCAAACTTTAAGAGCAGATATAGATTATGGATTTGCTGAAGCAAATACTACTTATGGAAAAATCGGTGTTAAAGTTTGGATATATAAAGGAGAAGTTCTTCCAACTAAAAAAATGGAAGGAGGAGAAGCATAATGCCATTAATGCCAAAAAGAACAAAACATAGAAAAGTACAAAAAGGTAGAAATAGAGGTCAAGCAACAAGAGGAACAACAGTTTCTCATGGAGAATTCGGATTACAAGCAGTAGAGGCAGGATTAATTACAGGAAACCAAATAGAAGCAGCCAGAGTTGCTATGACTCGTTATATGAGAAGAGATGGTAAAGTTTGGATTAAAATATTCCCAGACAAACCAATTACAAGAAAACCAGCTGGAACTCGTATGGGTAAAGGTAAAGGTAATACAGAATTTTGGGTAGCTGCAGTAAAACCTGGTAGAGTTATGTTTGAAATAGCAGGAGTATCAGAAACAACAGCTAGAGAAGCTTTAAGATTAGCTAAAAATAAATTACCAGTAAAAACAAAATTTGTAATGAAAGAAGTTGCTATCGAGGAGGGTGAAAATAATGAAAATTAATAAAATAAAAGAAATGTCTTCACCTGAATTGGAAAAAGAATTAGGTGAATTAAAGACAGAATTATTCAAATTAAAATTTAGCCTAGCTACAAACACTTTAGACAATCCTATGAAAATAAGAGATGTTAAAAAAGATATAGCTAGAATCAACACTGTTTTAACAGAAAGAAAAATCGCTGAAAAGAAAGGGGTAAATGAGTAATGGATCAAACAAGAAATCTTCGTAAAACAATGATCGGTACAGTTAAATCTAATAAAATGGATAAAACTGTAGTTGTAGCTGTTGAAAGAAATGTAAAACATAGTGTTTATGGAAAAATCGTTAAGAAAACATATACATTAAAAGCACATGACGAAAACAACAGTTGCGGTATTGGAGATAAAGTAAAAGTTATGGAAACTAGACCTCTTTCAAAGGATAAAAGATGGAGAGTAGTTGAAATAGTAGAAAAAGCTGTTATAAAATAATTTTGATAAGAAGGAGGATACCAAAAGATGGTACAACAACAAAGTATATTAAAAGTAGCTGACAACACAGGTGCTAGAGAAATTATGTGTATCAGATGTTTAGGTGGTTCTTACAGAAAAACAGCAAGTATTGGAGATATAATAGTTGCTTCTGTAAAATCAGCAACACCAGGTGGAGTTGTAAAAAAAGGTGACGTTGTTAAAGCAGTTGTAGTTAGAACAAAAAATCCTATAAGAAGAGCTGATGGTTCTTATGTAAGATTTGATGAAAATGCTGCTGTAATAATAAAAGAAGATAAAACACCAAAAGGAACACGTATATTTGGACCTGTTGCTAGAGAATTAAGAGAGGGAGAATATATGAAAATACTTTCATTAGCTCCAGAAGTTCTATAATAAAATATTAGCAGAAATTTAGAAAAAGGAGGAAGACCTTAATGAAACTAAAAAAAGGTGATAATGTTATTGTTTTATCAGGAAATGATAAAGGCAAAACAGGTGAAGTTTTAGAAGTAATACCAAAATCTGAAAAGGTTATAGTAAAAGGTATAAATGTTAGAAAAAAACATGTAAAAGCTGCACCAAATAAAGAAGGCGGAATCATACCTTCAGAATTTCCAATTCATTCATCAATAGTTAACGTAGTTTGCCCAAAATGTGGAAAATCTACAAGAATTGGTTATGTTGTTGAAGACGGAAAGAAATTTAGAGTTTGCAAAAAATGCAATAGCAAAATAGATTAATGGTTTTAAGAAAGGAGGAACAAATTAGATGGAAATCTTAAAAGAACAATATCAAAAAGAAGTAGTTCCAGCTTTAATGAAAAAGTTTGGATATAAATCAATAATGGAAGTTCCAAAATTAGATAAAATAGTAATAAACATTGGTTTAGGAGATACA
>USOM01000029.1 GCA_900556345.1 uncultured Clostridium sp.
TACGGGGAGAATTACGGAAAAAGAATTTTCCGAATGTCCACAGTATACGTTTTACGTAAATCCATTTGGAGTAGTTTAGGTGGTTACGGTTTTCTGCTATATTCAGCTCTGTTTTACTATTCATATACAAAATCGGGTTTTTCTCCTTGATTAGTTAACCATTTATATAGCATTATCATTTTTTGGGCTGATGCATCCCATGTAAAGTTTTCACTTACTAATTTATATCCTCTATTTCCCATGCTAATACGTTCTTCGTCACTCATGTTAAAAAGAGTTTGAAGCCCTTGTTTAATAGATGATACATTATCTTCTATTCTGATGGCTGCATTTGCTTCAAAACCTTCAGGTATATTGCATTGTGGAGTCATTACTACAGGAAGTTTCCATGACCATGCTTCAAGTATGGTCATAGGAAGCCCTTCTCCATGTGAAGGCAAGATGTAAGCATCTGCGTTTGCGTACATTTTTATTTTATCTTCTCCAAACAATCCTCCATGGAATATTACAATCTCTTTTAAATTGTTGGAATGGACTATATGCTCCAGTTTTGTTTGGCAATTTTCATGATCCCAGCCTACTATATCAATGATCCAATTATTAAAGATATTAGGATTCTCTTTTTTTAAGGTGGCTATTGCTTGTAGTAAAATATCGATTCCTTTTTTAGGATGCAATCTTCCTAAATATAGTAAATGATAATTTGAATCCGGCTTTACGTATTTCTTTGTGGTTTTAGGAAGATTTATTCCATTAGGTATAATAGCTATGGGTTGTTTCAAACCATAAGCACGAATATCTTCCATTTCCTTTTGGCATAAAGCATGATAGCAATTAACTGCTTTAAGTCCTTTTGAAAAAAAAATATTTGCGATAATTCTTTTTATTTTACCTTGTTTCTTAATGATGTATGGATCTAGCATTCCATGCGGAGAACAAACGATAGGAATCTTATAATGTTTTTTCCATATACCCATTAATATATGAGGATAACGCCATAAGGCTTCCATGTGAAAAATATCAGCAGTTTCTTGTAATAATTTTTTTTTGACTTCTTTTGAGTAGAGCATTGGACCTGCTCTAAAAAGTTGTATAGGTAATCCTTTCCAACTAGGTAAATCTTTGAGAACATTTTCATCTTTATATGAAAAGATTTTTATCTCTTCTCCTGTAAAAGCTTTATTTGTAAATAAATCACAAACGGCATTAAAAACGCCTCCTGCTTTACGAGTGATGGAATAGGTGAAAATAAGTATTTTCATTGATTATAATATTTTCTATTGTATATTCTTTTTGTTATTAATTTTTTGGCTGTAAGATTTAGTGCTAAAATTCGCTTTAGAATTACAATTCTGATATTTTTTTTGTGTATGACAAATTGAATTGTAAAAAATAGTAGAATTAAGAATTCAATTTTGGCAAAAATTAGCTGTAATCCATGTGTTACACCTACAGTGGAATTTGCTAGCATATAGAAAAATAAGGTCATATATAAAGTAGAATAGCTCCCTCTCTTTCTTATCCATGCAAAAATTCGTGCAAGGAAATAGAAAACAAAAAAACCGAACCATGAAAAGGCAGAAAAAGCATCGTAATATCCTGTGGTACAAGTTATTCCATTGGTAAGTGCTTGTATATATTTATCTGCTTCAAATGGTATTATAAGAGATGTTTTAATATTTTCACCAACTAATCTTTTAGGTATATAATTGAAAACAAATCCATTCCATATGAACGATCCATAATTATATTCATTCTTTTGAAAGCAATAATCTATACCTAATGCAGCATTACCTAAATCCATACCTGCACGTTCATTATAAGAACCTCCTGTAAAAGACTTTTTGATATTTTTTATGAAATTGATATCACTAATGCTATTTTGGGAATCCTTTCCCATATTGGTTCTTATTTCGCTAATACTTAAACTGCCAATGCAGCCTACAATAAAAAAAATAGTGAAAATTTTCTTTATTAAATTATATCTATTGGGGAATTTTATAGCTAGTAAATAAGCGTATAATAATGCAACTGTAAAAGTGGATAATCTAGAACCATAAATTCCAAACGCATAATGCAAAATTGGAAGAGTTGACAGGATTAAGCATCCAACTAGCCAAAGTGTTAATTTATTTTCCCGCAAATACATTAATGTTAGAATGAGAGATATGTAGCCTAATGCCTGAAATTGAAATGCAATAACACCATCAGTTGCAGTTTTTATACCAGCATGACTTGCCGACATAATTAAATCAAAAATTAAAGAGCCTGGTGCAAAAAGAATGATAAGAGGTTTTATCCATGAACTCTTTATGTCAAGTATTTTATTAGATTTCAAAGTGACTTTACGCTCATAACCAATCATAAATGCTAAATTGCAACTAATCATTGTTATGAGGAGGTTGTATAAAATAGAGGGATTGTACACATGGGGTAGATAATAAATTGTTGTCAATTGAGGAAGGATTTGTCCCAATGACATAAATGCAATTACATAAACAGGAGAAAAGATTCCCATTGGCTTTCTGTAATAGTAATATATCATATAGATATTTACTATTATATAAATAATAATTAAGATTTCAATCAAGGCTATTAATCTTTTAGGTTGTGCAAAAAGTCAATATGTGTTTTTGCCATATTTTCTAATGTATATAATTGAATTTTTTTTCTGTTATTAGCAGCAATTTTATCTCTTAGGGATTTATTATCTATTAGTAAATTAGCATATTGGGCTAATAATTCTGTATTATTTACGGGAATAATATAACCATTTTCTTCGTTTTTGATTAATTCTAATCCTGCAAGACAATTGTCTGTTGTAATAATAGGCAATCCATAGGCCATAGCTTCATTTATTACTAATCCCCAAATGTCTTCTCTTGTTGGCAATACATATATATCAGAAGCTATATAATATTGAGCAAGATCTTGTGGTGGTGTAAAACCTATGAAATGAACATTGTTTAAATTGTTCTCTTTACATAAACTTAAATATTCTCTAGTGGGTTCACCTCCTACAATATAAATTCCGCATTGTTTTGAAATGTTTTTTGCTGCTTTAAGTAAGATGTCAACACCTTTTCTATAAATAAATTGTCCAGAAAAAAGTATTATGACATTATATTTAATACCAAGAATCTTTTTATATTTTAGTTTGTCTTCAGCAGTTAAGTTCTTATATACGTCTTTTTGGAAAGAGGTCGTGAATGGATAAACCATTATTTTATTATTAGCACCATAATATTGCAGATATTTGCTAGTGCCTTTACTAGAAGATAGGTAAGCTTTTGCTCCAGAGATAAAAAAGCGTTTAATATAGTAAGTAATTTTATTTTCTTTCTTTATGAATCCTCCATCAGAGTTTAATAAATAGGGTATCTTAAATAGTTTTAAATAAAGTAGTGATGACATTTGGATAAATGTGCTATACATACCGATTACAATATAGTCATATTCAGCATTTTTTCGAAGATATTTGAATTGTTCTAAAGAAAATGCAGTATTACGAAATGTTATAGACTTTAAGTATATTCCTTTAAAGTGAGTGAAATCTTCATGAAACCATGATTTTTCTTTATCTGTAATTTGATCAGGACGCCGTTCAAATAATACTGTTAAGTCACAGAGTTTACCTAGTTCGTTAAAAAAATCTACTCTATAAGGAGATGGACCTCTCCATATAATTAAGACCTTAATATTTTTTTCTCTTTTATACATTCTAAAATTGCTTTTGATACATTTTTCTGATATATATCCCAAGAATATCTGAGTGAGGTTTCTCGGGCACATTTAGACATTTCTGATATTTTATCCATATTATTTTTGAACCAAATAATATGATGTTTTAGTTCATCGTTTTTGTTTGCATTATAGACGAAGCCATTAATGCCATTTTCAATGACATCATTAACTCCTGAATAATATGTGCATAAAAGTGGTAATCCAGTAGCCATTGCCTCTAGTCCTACCATAGCCATGCCTTCACACAAAGAGGGAAGAATAAAAATATCACATTGATTATATAAATCATTTAATTTATCGCGGGTAATAAATCCCATGAAATGTATATTTTTAATACCTGAATAATTTGTATATAATGAAGAATTTTTATCGTATGTGCCAGCTAAAAATAATTCAACGCCATCTATTTCAGATACGACTTGGAGTAAACGATGTGAACCTTTTCTATAAGAAATATTACCTACATAAATAATCCTAAGAATATCATCTTTTCTTTTCCGTTCTTTATATGAAAACATTTTTATATCAACTCCATATGGAACTAATTTAATTTTTTCTCTAGATATTCCATTAGAAAGAAGACTTAACTCTACAAAATGAGATGGGACAAGGAAATAATCTACCATATTACATCCTTCTTTGTCGTTTCTAATCATCTTTTCATCCCAATAGCTCATATGCATTTTTCTAATTTCTTTTAAGCCGGTTTCATCTATTTCTTTTTGAAGAATATCATGGATGTATTCTCTTTTGGCAATAGACATATCCATGATTTTAACAATTCTAGTGTTGTCTAGTTCTTTTAAATGTTTGTTAGAGCTACCATTGTATATAATTATTGCATCTGGAGATTCTTTTTTAACAAATTTCATTAATTTTTTATAGAAAAGTGATTCAACAAAGAAATTCCAATTTTCGGTGAAATAATTAAGTAGAGGAAAGCGATTTAAAAAAAGAGTTATTACTACAAATATCTCATTGATTTGTTTTACTTTATTTTCTGATATAGACGAACAAAAGCGTGTTGATAGCTTTTTCTTTAAATCTCCTTTTGCGATTTTTGAAATCAATGACGTAATGCTTCCCCTTTTATTGTAAACTGATGTAACATAATATTGGAGAATACCAGTTCTTTCCATTGCTGTTGCGGTTTGAAAAGAATGTTGTTTTCCTGGATGAGAAACGATTATTTTAATATTATCCATTATAGTTAATGTTAAACTGTGAAAGGAATGTTTGTATATTTGTTTTTGGTAATATAATTTCTGTTTTGAAATTACTATTGATTATTTTACTAAGATTTGAAATATTCTCTTGATTTACTACAGGTAAATTAAAATCTCTATTTAATTCCGTAGCTCTATTATCTATACCAATGATAATACTTCTTCTTTTATGTTGTAAAGCACGAATACCTCCATGTAGTCGTGTTCCTATAAAATCAACTTCATGTTTTTTTAGAAAATTATCATAATCACTTAGGTGGGGATTTATGATTTCTATTTCATTTGTTTTTTTCAATGTTTTGAAATAAGAATAATCCCGATGTCCTTGAGGCCAAAAAAAGACTTTACTGTAATCCTGTTTTAGGACTTCTATTATATGGTTGTCGCGCTCTGGATTAGGTTTATAGTCAGTCAAGGTCAAAACAGCCTCTTTGGCTTTTTTAGATGGAATTAAAGTGCATAATGTAGGTGTTAGTGACCACATTGTAGGACATCCTGTATTGATAACGTTGTCAATCCCAATATTTTTTAGTAGTTTTTCTGTATAGCTGTCACGAACGGAATGTAATGTGTTTCCTTTAAAAAGCCATTTATATGAAATCTTGGTTAAGAAAGTAAATTTTTGATTATATTGCTGCGCACCAACACCTATCAATATTGCATTTTTGATGTTAGGTAATGTTAGAGGTGTTAAATTCCATTGCTTAAGATGAATAATGGGATTTAAATCACCAACGATAAGGTTACTCCCTAGTATAAATTTATAATTAGATTTTCCTAAAAAATACATATATCGATTAGATAGGGGAGTGTGAGTAGGTAACTCTATGCAAAAAGATGGAGAAAATAATTCATGCATTTCATGCTTTATTGAATCAACGATAATTTGGTCTCCTACGTTTTCGGATCCAATACAGGGCTCAAAAAGGAAAATTTTTTTCATTATTGTTTAAATATATTCATTGCTATTGCTCAAATATGGAAAAGGAAATGTTCAATATATATGTATGCTTTGAAAGTCGTAGAAGTTATTTGGTATTATTAATATCTAAAGGGGGACTTCTAGTAATTTTCCTATTCAATAGATGAATTCTAGCTAATTAAGTTTTTGTTGAGTTTGAAATAATATATAGTGTTTCATTTTAGGGTGGATTAACAATGTATTGGAAAATACATTTATCTATCGAAGTGAGAATTTTTTTTCTTTATATTGCTGTTTTGTGTCTACATTTTGTTTGAAAGTATATACGAACTTCATTTGTATATGAGTTATACAATAGAATCTGTATCAGAATATTATAACCATTCCGAACTCTGAATAAAATAGTCTATTTTTATTTCTAAACAATTGGCAATAATCAGAAAGTATATATGTCATTACTGTTTATTTCATTTTATTCTTTAAGAATGTACTTATCATATTTCTTTCTTGTTTGCTTAATCCGATTACTATAATGATTAAACTTAATGAAATGCTGTTTAAACAGAGAATCGAGATTAGCCCCCAAATAGTCTGTGGAATAAACAATGTAATTATTTTGCATATAAACAATGCTGGTACTGCTACGCAGAAGCAAGGTTTGATTACTTTTTTAAGCAATTCATTTATTCTTATGATTGAAACTTTTGATGCTATCCATACTCGTATTGTACAAACAAATATTTCATACAATACCATTGCTATTATCAGGGCATTAGGATCATTGGTTATTATGCCGGCATAGTAGCTGATAGGCAAAACTAATAAATATATAGCTTCGGGCCATATCATAAATTTAGTAATATTACCGGTTGCATATACTGCTGTTCGTATTGTTTCAAAAGAAGCATAGGTAAGACTCAGAAATATGGTGCATTGTGCATAAGTCACAGCATATGGTGGCACATTACCTAGCCAGAGGTGCATGATATATTCCGTTTGAAAAAGAAATGGTATCATTATAAAAAAAATAAGAAATACTTGAAATTTACTTCCTGCATAGACAAGCTTTTTATGTATATCCAGCTCACCATTGGCATATGTTTTTGTTATTTGTGGAGCAATGGCACGTTGCAAATTTTGAGCAAATGACAGAACTGAGTTTTTCAATTGCATTGAAATTGTATATACAGCGTTAATAGCCACCCCGAATGTAAGATTGATAACGAGGATAAACCCTTGTGACGAAAGAACCTGCAAAGCACCGGAAGCAGAGGATATACCGGCAAATTTGCCAATTTGCATTATTTGGTTTTTGTCTATAATCATATGGTAATGGACTTCCGGAAATTTGCGATGGCAATATATCTGATAAGCTATTCTTATTAATATGCTTATTGTTGCCATCAATATAGCATAGATTAATAAACGGCCGGTAGGAAAGTAACTAAGGCAATAGGCTGAAGCACATGTTAAGATTACTTGAAGAATACTGATAGCAGCAAAAGCATTCATTTTTTCATGTGCTACGATTAGTGAATTATAAGGAATACTTATAAGATTGACTATACAAGTGAGTACTGATATTTGAAACACCCATTGGGCTGCATCCATACTTTCCGCTGGTATGTTTATTTTGGTATGTAGAAACCATAGACCTCCGACCTCAAGTAGTATAAATATGATTCCGGACAATAAGAATATGACATTTAAGCAAGAACAAAATACTTTATTTGGATCACCGTTATCACGTCCTATTTCATAGGTCAGAAAACGTTGTACGGCATTGCCCATTCCACCACTGAAAACAGCGAACATACTGACAATACTACCAACGACACCATAGATTCCCATATCCTCTACACCAAGATTGGCAAGTGTTAAACGTGTGGTATACAAATTTAACCACATCGTAAACAGCATACGTACATAAAGTAAAATGGTGTTTTTAGCTAAGCGATTTTTGTTAAAATTGTCAGACATTGATGGATGGAATGTTTATTTTAAAAGTTTTTCTTCTATTTGTTTAATAGATATCTTTCTGATTTCAAGAAAAAATGTTATTTTTAATGAGCTAATAGTCAACAATATGAATTTAGAAAATTTCTTCCAATTAAGTTTCTCTTACAGGATGGGTCAGGTTTCATTTACCAACGAATGAATCTTGTTTAATATTAACCATTTCTTTATGGAATTCTATATTCCGACCCAAGATAGGATATGAACCTTACCTCTTTTTCACACGGTCACAGATCGAGCGACTGCTTTTTTATAAATTAGTAGATGGTAGAGAAAATCTTATTTAACGGTGAACTTCTAAATGCGTTTGCTTCCTCTCGATAACTTTGTTACGAAGTTTATGTTATAGAAAAAAGTTTCGGGAAAGAATAGCCTGTATCACACCTCAAGCGTGTCTGTTGCCTTTGAAGGCACTTTTGGAAAACAGTTCATTCAAAATGACGGTAACATCCGTTTCAAGCAAAGAATAATTCTGTGAATTTTCTTTTCTGTCATATCAGTTGTATTCCGTTTTTCAAGGCTTCCTGCACTACC
>USOM01000030.1 GCA_900556345.1 uncultured Clostridium sp.
ATCCATAACATCACAATCCCTCAAATCTTTGCTGAATTTTGCACTATAAATTTCAGCAAATAAAAATATATCAGATTACATATTTTTATTATTTTACAAACAAAATGTCTTGATGGTATTCAAGATATTCCAACAACTTATCAGTGTGTTTTAGATCAACTATAATATCTTGAGATATTCGTAATCGTTTCTCATTTTCTTTACCAACAAAAGAAGATACAAACATTTTACCAATGTTATTAAAAGTGATTAGACCACAATCAAAAAGCCTGTCCATATTAGCACTTAATAACAACCCATTGTTTACATCAATTCTTTCGACGTTACTACAAATTGCCCAAGGTTTTATATGACTTGCCACAAGCAGCTTAACATTATCAATGCCTGTCACTAAACAGCAATTTTGATATTTTTCTAAAATATCTTTACGATACTGTCCTTGACCTATGCGTGCCTTAATTATTGTTTCTTTCTCTGTATGGCCAATCTTACTAGCCTCAATTTGTTCTACAATCTTCATCTCTATATCTTCCACATCAGAACATGACAAAACATAATAACGATACTGTTTTAGAGAATTACTATACATATTATTTCCTGTTGTATTTTTCTTTATGAAAGATGGATTATGCAGAATATTAATGATTGCGATATCCAATTCTACTAAACTCATATCAAATAAACTCTTTGATATTACACCCATTTCAAGCATCTCATTAGAAATAGTATTGATTCCGCTTTTATATTTAATTATAGAAGAATATTTTAGTAAAGTCGTTGCTTGCATCCAGGAAGAAAATTTATCTAAAATCTCCATATGATCCTCCCTGTACTTTCTTTTTTACAATTAAAAGCTCTTGCTTTCCACATACACAAATATCGCCACACTTTTTCGCCTGGGATAACTTTAAAGGTATTTGAATTTCTTTGAAATTATATGTATGACGATACGAATTTTTTATTGTTTTGTATTTACATCCTCTGTTAGTATTTACAAATAAAGAAACTCCGTATTTCTCTCCTTTATGTTCGATAACAATATCTACTCCTTCCAAATCAGATTTACAAGAATATTGAACTCTATCAAAACTTTTATCTTCTACAAGCATCAAATAAAAATGAAAGTCTCTTATTAGACTTGGATATGCCCTAAGCATCCTAGCAATTAATCCATTTTTAAAATATTTCCAATTATCATATTTTAAAATGTCACCCTCAATTTCAAAAATATCTTTATATTTATTGAAATATTCTTCTATAAACTGTTCTGCATTCAAAACTTTATTGTAATTATAAAGATAACTAAAAAAAACATAATTAAACGGAGGAAAACTTCCCTGTTCTGTCATCCCCTTTTTTATTTCTTTAAATTTAGTATAAATATCTCTATACTTAATAGTAGAAATCTGTTTTTCAACTTCAACTAATGATAGATTCAAACTTTTAGAATATTCCATATCATCAATTATTAGCCAAGCTTTTCCATTAGAAAATTTAATATCATCAATCTCCATCCTATACCTCTCTATAAATATTTACTTAAACCTTACCTGCAAATTAAGTTTTATTTTATATTGATTTTCTTCTTTATAAATATACATATAATGATGACGAGATGTGCTTGCTCTTTCAAAAAAAGTATAATCGTAAAGATATTGTTCAAATTCAGTCCTATTATAAATATGATAACAAACTACACTTCCATCATTTTTTACAACAATATAACCCCCATTTGCATCTTCTGATCCTTCCCACTGTTTTTCAGGAGTCATGCCAAGTGCACATGCGCATAAAAACTTCTTAAATTTATATTCATACATCATAGTATTTTTAAAATTTAAAGGATTTATTTCCTTCATTTTTTCAATTACTTGACTTAATGAAATAATTCTATATACATAAGAATATAAAACAGCAAGCGAAAGAAATCTTGGCATTATTGTATCTATAAAACATAAATTTTCCTCAAATTGCGTTGATAACATTGGAAGTGTTTCCTGAAAAGAACATCCCGATAAAAGTAAATATTCAATTTTATCAATATTTTTTGTTTTTGATTCAATTCCATTTACCACACTCATTATTTCGTCATTACAGCCAATTATATTAAAAATAAAATTAGTATTTTCTCCAGCATTTATAAGAGTTGGTTTGGACCCAATATGACTTTTTATTGAAAAACCACAGATAGGAGATATCCCTGTATGGATATCCTGAATTTTCATAACAATATCTTCTTTACGAGATGAACTCGCTTTTAATTTGCTACAATAAATATTGTCAAAAAAATCATTTACCTCAGCAATTTCAAAAGATTTTTTGCCTTGAGGTATTTTTTCATATAATCTACTGACGACATTCTCAAATTCAGATCTACTAATCTCTTTAATCAGAGTTTCACCTAAAAAAATTTTTATAGCTTCTCCAGGTTCATAGCTATAAACAGAATTAGGAACTTCTTCTCTTATAATCTTAAGAATCGGAAAATATATTGATTCCAATGCATTTAGATCTTTATCAGCAGAATATAACTTACCAGTATTTAATAGGTAACAAAAAGCATAAATTTCACTCCACTCACCTTTATTTCCTTTCAGCATTATCCAATACCTCCTTAATGTTTCTGGCTATCGCTTCAATAACAGGTACAGTAACACTATTGCCGAATTGTTTATATAAATGCGTATCAGCTAAAGATAATTTAAAAGTGTCAGGGAACCCTTGTAACCTAGCCCATTCCCTAGGTGTCATTTTTCTTACAAACTCCCGATTCACTTGCCCTTTGATATTCGTAACAGGGGTAAAATCAGTTAATCTGTTATCAACGATTAAATTTCTTTCTCTCCCCATACCACCACAAACAATTGCTCCCGCTATGCTATCCATTTCTCTTATTTCATATCCAAATCCATTGCCTTTTGCTGCATGTCTAGCTTTATGTTGAATCAAAGTATTTAAATACACACTACTTAAATAATACTTCACAGAAACAGGTTTTTTCTCAATTATATTTTTTAATACAGTTTTTTTCCCATATGATTCAGGAAATTCAAATTTAGAACTATCTATATCTTTCCTAAATGCAACTATATAAATCCTTTCACGGTTTTGAGGCACACCAAAATCCTTACTATTCAAAACTTTATAATAAACTTCATATCCTAAATCTTCCAGACTTCCCAAAATAACTTTAAAAGTTCTCCCCTTATCATGCATAGTCAAACCTTTAACATTTTCACAAAAAATAACTTTTGGTTTATGTGCCTCACAAATACGCACAACCTCTGCATATAAAGTTCCTCGAGACATGCCCTTATAATCATCATCAAATCCCATTCGTTTTCCTGCCAAGCTAAACGCTTGACAAGGAAATCCAGCTAAACAAATATCAAATGCAGGAATTTCTTCATTAGAAATTTTCGTAATATCTCCAGAAATTTTTAAACCATCATTGAAATTTTCAGCATAAGTTTTCTGAGCATGTTCATCCCATTCACTTACAAATACTGTTTCAATATTATCTTCAAATGCCCTATCAAAACCTAATCGAATTCCACCTATACCTGCAAATAAATCTATGGATCTATATTTAGCCTCTATTTTTAAATCAGGAAACAAACTACTTTCAATTTTTTTATTTTTTTTGTTCATTGTTTTTTACAGCCCTCTCTATTATGTCAGCACATTCCGATGTATTCTTTATTATCTCTTTGCCCCAAAATCTTAAAACAGTCCAACCCTCATCACGTAGCTGTATTGTAACTTCTAAATCACGTTCAATATTCCTCTCAATCTTTGGAATCCAAAATTTCTGATGCGATTTAAAATCTTTTTTTCGTTCTTCCCAATTAAATCCATGCCAAAATTCGCTGTCGCAAAAAATCGCAATACGTTTTCCCCTAAAAACTATATCTGGTTTTCCAAAAATATCATTTACATTTTTACAATAGCGTAACCCTCGTTTCCAAAGTTCCTTCCTCAATAAAATTTCTATTTTAGAATCTCGATTTTTTACTTTTTTCATGTTTTTAGTAATCTGCTCTTTAGTCTTAGCACCCATAAAAACACCTTCACATTAAAATATTATTACATATAATTTTAACACAAATTTAGTTATACTCATACTTTTCTTTAAAACAATATTCAAATTATAAAAATCTTAGATTTATATAATTCATTCTTTCTTTATATTATTCATGATATAATAATCACATAAACATAATAAGTATTAAAAAACTAGGAGGTAAGTAAAATGAGTGATATAAAAACAACTTCCATTAAAGGGGAAACCCTTTCTTATTCTGATGATTCTTTATATAATATCAATTCTTGGGGAGCAGATTTGTCTTTTAGAGAAATTATTAGTATGTATAAGGATGGAGAACTCTTAAAACCAGAGTTACAAAGAAAATATGTATGGGGCAGAAATGAGGCAAGTCGATTTATTGATTCTATCCTCTTGGGATTACCTGTACCAAGCATATTTTTTGCCAAGGAACCAAATGAAACTAAATTAATAATTGACGGCTACCAACGTATTATGACAGTTTATGATTTTGTTACAGGAACATTTTCTGGTGATAATAAAGTTTTTAAATTATCCAATAGCGACATAATAAATCAGAAATGGCGTGGAAAAGCATTTGTAGAACTAGAAAAAGAAGAACAACGACGGATTAATTCTACTACGATTCATGCAATTATATTTGAACAAAAGCATCCTGACAATAATACTGGTATGTATCAAATTTTTGAACGAATAAATACTGGAGGCAAAATTTTAAGGCCACAAGAAATACGAAATTGTGTATATCAAGGAAGTTTTAACACGTTACTTTTCGAATTGAATAAGAATCAAGAATGGAGACATCTACTAGGTTCTAATACAGAAGATTCAAGAATGAATGATTTAGAATTATTGTTAAGATTTTTTGCAATGAATGAATTACATAACAAATCAGAAAAATCTCAAAAACAAATCATCTTGGCTAAATATTTGAATTTATACATGGCAAATGAGCAACATGCTAATGAAGAACGCATCAATAATCTAAGAAGTTTATTTGTTGACACGGTTTCCATTGTCCATAAGTTATTTGGTAAATATATTTTCAGAAGCTTTAATATTGAAAAAAACAATTTTAACAAACCATTAAGTCCCACTATTTTTGATTCAATTATGGTTGCTACTGCTTTCTTGGTAGAAAATAATATTGAAATACCCCATTCTAATAATATGGAAGAAAAATATAAGTCACTTTTCAACAATTCAGATTTCAATAAACATGTTGTGTACAGAACAACTAATATAGAAAGTATTAAAGAACGTATAAGCATAGCTGCAACAACTTTATATGGAGTTAAATATGATTGGTGAATATATAAAAATCTTGTTAAATACTCAAATCGAATTAAGAGAATTAAAGCAAATAATTACCAACAATAAATTTTCAAGTACAAATGAATATCTTATTAATTATTCAGTTATAAAAGCGTCCGGTTCTTTAGAGGTCGTCTATAAAAAAATCTTTTTCGACTGTTTATCTGCTGGTTCAACCCAATTTACTCAAACATACTTAGAAAAAATTATATTAGATAGCTCTAGTAATCCCAGTATAAATCAAATTACAAGAATCTTAAGTAAAATAAATAATGATTTAAGTAAAGAATTTTCTCAAAATATTCCAGATTTAAAAAAGAATAATTTAAACTCCTTAGTCAAATTGAGGAACAGCTTTGCACATGGAAATAGAATAAATACAAGTATCGACACTATATTAGAATATTTTAGATCTGGCTGTCATGTCATAATTCATCTATACAAGATCTTACATAAAAAAACAATCCTTTCTCCTTAATATATCGAAAACTTTTACCTATATTATATTTTGTCGACCAATTTCTATATTAACAATTTCCTGCCTTACTTTGTAGATTTTTTAGGAAGTTATGCATACAAAAGGACCTTGCTATAGCAAGGTCCTTTTGTATGCATATGTTATTTATTATCCTTCCTCCACCCTCACTGCCGCATCAGATGTTCGATCAGCTGATGCAGGCGTTTTTTATTTGCTTCGCAATCGACTGGCGGCAGAGCAGCTACAGGCAGTGACGCATCTGCTTTGCGCTTGCGCATCAGCTGTTCCTCCTTCACCGCTTCGTCCATATCGTAAAAACGAGGAAACCTTTGTCCTGAGGCCAGCTTACTACTGCAAGCTGCAAAAACCTCGTTATCCACATCGCCATAACGCTGCACCCAGGCATCTAAAAGCCGTCTTTTCTCATTTTCGCCATAAGCCGGTACTGCCAGCCCCGCTGCTTTAAACAGTGCCAACGTCTTTCCAACAGTTTTATATGGGTTTAACATAATATTGATGCTCCCTTCCGCAGGACAAACTTTTGCAACCGTTCTACTGCCCGCAGTCTGATCCTTCTAATAGCACACTCCTTCGTGTGCAGCAACTCGGCAATATCACTACTGCTGTTATTATCCAACCCTGCCATTATCACCGCCCGCTGCTTACGGGTCAATACTCCCATCAGCTCACGCACTGTAAATTTCTGTACCGCCTTTTTATCAGCACCCCAAAATTTTTTATAATCAGCTACTTCCATCGCTATTTCTGCTGCTGATGGATGCGCATTATCGCCATTGTCATACGAAAATTCTTTATAATCATGCTTTTTTACCCGGCGGATCTCGCTCCACACCGCTGTTTTTAAACAATTTTTGATATGATTGCCAAAAGCATCAGCCGCCTCAGGATTCCATGCAGCGATTTCTTTTAATAATAATTCGCATAGATTCTGTACCGCATCGCCCTCATTAAGCTGCAAATAGTAATTGTTATAGCACAGCGTATTATAGATAAGCCCTTTAAAATTATTTAAAATTTGCAGTTTGGCCTGCTTATCTTCCTGCTGCGATAATACCAACAATCTTTTTGTATCGTATTTTTCGTATCCGGTCTTACTATTACCAAAAAATGTTTCGATATCTTTCTTTAACTCCTGTATCTCCAAATCGACACTCCTCAGTCTTTTATAGCTATATTTTCTTTCTCACAACATATATCGTGTAAAAATGTCGCTGCTGTCATAGACTCCGCACACTCGCAACATACAGCACCGGCAACAGTATCCCAATAACTATCGCCTTCGCAGATCACTTCGCTGCAAACACAACAGTAATCCACTTTTAGAGATTCGATATCAGGTGCTGCCAAACAATTATTTTCCAGTTTTACAAAATAGTTCACTTTCTGTCAGCCTTTTTTAGCTGTTTTACCAATGCCTTACGTGTCAGCTCATTACAATCCAAATGTGCCGCACGAGCAGCACGCCGCAGAGCATAAGGAATAGTTACCCGCAAAACAACATTTTCATCATCAGTATATAGCCTCCGTGGCCGACTAGCTTTTCCCCTCTCTACACGATTACATTCACAATCCCTATCCTGCATCAAAGGGCATTTAAGTAATAAATACAGCAACCGACTTTGTAATTTCATACTCAGTCTTTTCTCCACTTTTTCTGTTGATTTTACTAATTCCTGCATCAAAATCATCCTTTCTCCTGCTAAATTTAGGCAACAGTATCAAGTACTTACAAAGTTAGTATTGAGTTACTTTCTTCTTAGCATTTCTTGGTCTTACTTAAAAATAACCTAGGATAGAAGTAAAAACCAAAAAGACTTTAAAAGAACTTGCTCTCAAACTTTAGTACTAAATACCGTCACTATATATAGGGCACCAAAAAGCAAAAAGCGTTACATTTATTTTTTCTGTTTTTATCAATTTCACATATAATTCACAAATATCATTGAATTGTTATGAGTAGCTACTAAAAATAATCAAAAAAAATTTTACAAAAAATGTAACGGAAATGCATTTTTCTTGCCCTATATATAGTGCAAGGGTAAAAGGCCCTGCAAAAATACGCCTACCGAAGAAAGGAGCATCACTATGCAAATATCATCAGCACCGCTGCTGACAGCAGCCACACTCGCCGAACTTGTCGCCCTGGGGCACAACCGCATCTCGCAGATCTATCTGCACTGGACCGCAGGGCGTTACGGCCAGCTTTACGACGACTACCATTTCAATATCGACGCCGACGGCAGTATTTACCAGACCTGCACGCAGCTCACCGAGCTTAAAAGCCATACGTGGCACCGCAATACCGGCGCTATCGGTATCGCTCTCTGCTGCGCCTGCGGCGCGCTGCCCCATAACGGCAGGGATACTGACTTCGGCAAGTTTCCGCCCACTCCCCGCCAGATCGACGCCGCAGGTAAATTAGTCGCCGCACTGGCGCAGGGGCTCAATATCCCTATCGACCGCTGGAACGTGCTTACTCACTGCGAAGCCGCGCTTATCGACGGCTACGGACCGTACAGCGGCGACGCCGAAACCCGCTGGGACTTATGGTATCTG
>USOM01000031.1 GCA_900556345.1 uncultured Clostridium sp.
ATTAAAAATAATTAATCAAATATCAAAAGATAATGAAAAAAATTATAGTATTACAGAAAATTTATTTTTATCTAAAATTATAGAGTTGGGAAATATAAATTTAAAACCAACCAAGGAAGAAGAAAAATTTTATATTACAGTATATGATGAAGAAATTGAAGATAGTAAAATCGAATTAAAAGACATCGAAAAAAAGGATCTAAAGATAAAATTAAATAAAAAAACAAAATTATTTATATAAGGGAGAAGATATTTTATGAAAATTACATTTTTAGGAGCTGCAAAAACTGTTACAGGTTCAAATTATTTAGTAGAAGCAGCAGGAAAAAAATTCTTAGTAGACTGTGGAATGTACCAAGGAGCAGCAGAAGACGAGTTTGATAATCAAGCACCATTTGACTTTAATGTAAATGAGATTGATTTTATGCTATTAACACACGCACATATTGACCATTCTGGAAGAATACCAAAACTATATAATGAAGGATATAGAAATCCAGTATATGCACATAAAGCAACATGTGATTTATGTAGTTTAATGTTGCCAGACAGTGGACATATTCAAGAAATGGAAATTGAATGGAAAAATAGAAAAAGGGAAAGAAGAGGAGAAAAGGCACTTCCTCCAATGTATACAGCAGAAGATGCAGCAAGATGTTTGGAAATTTTTAAAGAAGTAAATTATGGAGTTATCCTAGAAATAACACCAGAAATAAAAGTAAGATTTAATGATGCTGGACACATGCTAGGTTCAAGTATTATAGAAGTTTGGGTAGAAGAAGATGGAAAAATAACAAAGACTGTATTTTCTGGTGATATAGGAAATAATGATATACCATTACTTAATGAACCAACAATGATAAGTGAAACAGATTATCTTGTAATGGAATCTACTTATGGAAATCGCCTTCATATAAGAAATGACGAAAAAGCAGAAATGTTCCTTAAGATTGTATCTGAAACCTTAAGCATAGGTGGAAATGTAGTAATACCATCATTCGCGGTAGGACGAACACAAGAAATTTTATATGAATTAAATAGAATAAAAGAAAATACTGAAGATGAGGAATTTATAAGAGAATATAAAACTCTTATGAAAACACCTGTATATGTAGATAGCCCACTTGCTATTTCTGCAACAGAGGTTTTTAGAGAAAATATGGATTTATTTGATGATGAAACAAAAGCAGAAATTGAAAAAGGCGATAATCCACTAGAATTTCCTGGACTTCATTTTACAACAACTGCAGATGAATCAAGAGCATTAAACGAAAATATTATTCCATCAATTATAATATCAGCAAGTGGTATGTGTGATGTTGGTAGAATAAAACATCATTTAAAACATAATTTATGGAATCCTAAAAATACAATTCTTTTTGTAGGATACCAAGCACCAGGTACACTTGGATATAGCATAGTAAATGGAGCTAAAAAGGTAAAAATATTTGGAGAAGAAATTGCGGTAAATGCCAGAATTGAATATATAGAAGGATATTCAGGACACGCAGACCAAGAAGGACTTATGAATTTTGTATATTCATTTAATGGTCAAAAACCTAAACATATATTTTTAATACATGGTGAGGAAGATTCTGAGGAAGCCTTAAAAGAGAAATTAGTAGATGAGGCTAAAATTCCAGTTACAATACCAAGTTATGGAGAAACTTACGATGTTAAAGAAATGCCAGAATTGGTATCAACTATTAAGACTCATAAACCTAAGACTATTAAGGCTGAAATTGTTCAAAGACTTTCTAGATTACAATCTCAAATTGATGATATGAAAGCTTCTGTTCAAGAAGATTTGGATAATAAGGACTTGAAAGATGAGGATATGTTTAGAATTAAAGAAAAGATGAAAGATTTAGAGCAGAGTATATTGAAAATTATAGAAGGGTAGGCGACTACCGCTGGTGGGACCATTGGGGTCGGTTCTTTTTGGTCCCTAAATGGGACCAAAAAGAACCGACCCCAATGGTCCCACCAGCGACACAAGATATTACCTAAAACGAAAGGATAAAATAAAATGGAAAAATACTTAAATGAAGCAATAATAGGAAACAAAAATGTACTAGCAACATTTACAGGAAAAGGAGAACTACAAAGACTATATTTCCCAGGAAGAAGCATAAGACAATATATAGACTTTAGTCATATTGGAGTAAAAATAAATGATTCAGATTTAATATATTTACACGATGACATAAACAATATATACAAACAATATTACGATGTAGATACAAATATATTAAATACAGAAATTACAAATACCTATTTTGAATTAAAAATTTTACAAACAGATTTTATACCTGTAAAAGAAAATGTATTAGTAAGAAGATACACATTAATAAATGAAAACTCAATAGATTTAAACATTAAATTTTTAATACATCAAGGAATATTATCAGATACAAATAATTTTGTAGGATGTACAGAAATCGATAATGGAATGGTACAATATGCACACGATTTTATGATATCAACATTTAGTAAAGAACAAAAAACATTATCACATCAAATTCACGGAAGTTTTAATACCATAAAATCAGGTGAAATTTGGGATAAAGACTATATAGGAATGTCTAATGAATCCTCTGTTTCTTATGATATGGAAATAATAAAACCAGGAGAAAAAAAGCAAATTGATATATGTGTTTTATTAGAGCCTCAACCAAAAATTATGGCTGATTTTGAGGCAGAAATAGAAAGAATAAGAAGAATAGATTTTAATTCTGAATACACAAAAACAAAAGCATATTGGAGAAAATATGTAAAATCACACGATAAATTAAATATGAAAGAGCCTAAAAATAGCTATGAAGAAAAATTAGCAGATATATATTATAGAAGTATATTATTATTCCCATTGCTAACCAACTCGGAAACAGGAGGAATAATAGCATCAGCTGAAATTGACGAAAACTTTACTAAATGTGGAAGATATGCATATACTTGGCCAAGAGATGCAGTATTTATTACAAGGGCAATGGATATATTAGGAATGAGTGCAGAAGTAGACAAATTTTATAAAGTATTTTGTAAGCAAACACAAAGCAAAAATGGAATGTGGGAACAAAGATTTTTCTCAGATGGAAAATTAGCTCCTTGCTGGGGATACCAAGTTGATGAAACTGCAAGTGTAGTTTATGGAGTATATTCACACTACCAATATACAAAAGATGAAAAATTCCTAAAAGAAACCTTACAAATGTGTGAAAAAGCAGTGGATTTTCTAAAAAGATATGTAAAAGATATAATTGAAAAAACAAATAAATATCACGTGAGTTACGATTTATGGGAAATGTGTGAGGGAATACATTTATATTCACTTTCTTGTATATATGCATCATTTGAAGCAATGCTAAGAATATATAAAGCACTTGGAAAAAATGTATCTGATTTTGAAAACAATAGATTAAAAGACGAAAAAGTACAAAAATCAAAATTAGAAATTGAAAAGCTTTTAGTAGAAATAAAAAAATACATAAATGAAAATATGTATGATGAAGAAAGAAAATCTTATGTAAGAAATCCAGAAGATAGAAAAATGGATATAAGTATAGTAGGTGCAGTTACACCATTTAATGTATTTACACCCAAAGAAAAAAATGTGCTAAATACAATAGAAAGAATAAACTTAAGTTTACGTACATATACAGGCGGATTCCAAAGATTTGAAGGAGACCATTATATGAATGGTAACCCTTGGCCAATTGCTAATATGTGGATGACATTGTATTACTTAGAAAAAGGTGAAAAAACTAAAGCAAAAGAAACATTTGATTTTGTAGTAAAAACTGTTAGTAAATTAAACTTTATTGGAGAACAAGTAGATAATAATACACTATCTGCAAATTGGGTAATAGGTCTTGGTTGGAGTCATGCTATGTTTATATTAGTATTAGAAAAAATGCTTAATGGGTAAGGAGGTAATTATGCTAAAACAAAACAAAGGTATAACAATGATATCATTAGTTGTTACTGTAATAGTTCTAATGATTTTAGCCTCAATTACAACTTATAGTGGAATTTCAACAGCTAAAGAATCTAGATATTATAATGCTGTTCATCAAATGAAAGTAATGCAATCAGAGGTAAATAGCTGGTATGAAAATCAAAAAGATGGTGACAAAACAGAGTGGAATAAAGGACTACTTTTATCATCTAGTGGAAAAGAAACACAATGTTTTACAGCGTATAATTCAGCTAAAGATAATAATCTAAATGGTTCTGATATTGGAAAAATAGCGGATTTTAAGTATTTTAGCAAAGAAATTATAAAAAATGATTTAGATATTGAAGGAATTGATTATGATTTTATGATAAATCTAACTACAAGATGCGTAATTTTAGTTGATGGAATAGAAAAAGATGAAAAAATATACTATTCTTTAGGAGAAATTAGTGGAGAACAGTATAATGTAGATTATACGGAATAAAATGAAATAAAAAAGGAGTAGAAAAAATGACAGATATAATACATGCATTAATTTTAGGTATAGTTCAAGGATTAACTGAATTTTTACCAGTGTCAAGTTCGGCACATTTAAACTTATTTCCATGGGTGTTTGGATGGGAAACGATATCAGATTCGTTTGATGTTGCACTTCACTTAGGAACACTTTTGGCAATAATATTATTCTTTTACAAAGATTGGATAAAATTAATAAAAGGTGGTTATAACCAAGTAGTTCACAAAAAAAGAACAACAGATGGAAGAATGTTTTGGTACATAGTTTTTGCAACAATTCCTGCAGGAATATTAAGTTTAATATTAGATAAAATATCAGAAAAAATTATAGGTGATAACTTAAATGTAGAAATGCTTATAATTGCTATAACATTAATTGTAATGGGTATAATTTTATATGCTGTAGATAAAAATGCAAAATCAAATGTAAAATATGAAAAAATAACTTTTAAACAATCTATGCTAATTGGTTTATCACAAGCTTTTGCTGCAGCTTTTCCAGGAGTTTCACGTTCTGGAATTACAATGACAGTTGCAAGAGCCTTAAATATTGATAGAGAATCAGCTGCTAAATATTCATTTATGTTAGCTGCACCAATTACATTTGCAGCAGTTGTGTTTGATTTGACAAACTTTACTTTTGGATTGCCTTTCTTAGTTGGTGTAATTGCAAGTTTTATTGTTGGTGTTTTAATTATCAAGTTTTTGCTTGATTATTTGAAAAAAGGTAGCTTTAAGGTTTTTGCTATTTATAGAGTAATTATTGGAATAATTGTTATTGGATTGTTTTTTACAAGAATGTAGTTTGTCGAATTTTGTCAAACGATTT
This sequence comes from uncultured Clostridium sp., assembly GCA_900556345.1. Lineage (GTDB taxonomy): Bacteria > Bacillota > Clostridia > TANB77 > CAG-508 > CAG-269. Next base: position 5,304 of record USOM01000031.1, read on the forward strand.
TTGAAAAAGATTTGAAAAAAGTATTGCAAAAATTTTTATTTTTAGTATAATATAAGTATAAATTTTGAGTTCATCATTTAACCAAATTGATGTGAAAATTAAAGGGTACAAAGTACCCAAAAAACCGGTATCTTGGTGGAAGATACCGGTTTTCTTTAATGGAAAAAATCCATTATACAACAAAAATCCCAAAACCTTTGTCAAATCTTGTCGATGAAAAATAAAAATTTTTTAGCAAATACCTATTGACATTTGCTAAAATAAGGTATATATTATTAGCAGTCTAAAAGAAAGAGTGCTAAAAAAGAAAGGAAGGATATATATGATAAAACCATTAGGTGATAGAGTATTAATCAAAATGAAAGAAGCAGAAGAAACAACAAAAAGTGGAATAATTCTAACAACAGGAAGTAAAGAAAAACCACAAATAGCAGAAGTTGTAGAAGTTGGACCAGGAGAAAAAGTAGACGGAAAAATACAAGAAATGTATGTAAAAAAAGGTGACAATGTATATGTAAGCAAATATGCAGGAACAGAAGTAAAATATGAAGGTCAAGACTACATAATAGTAAAACAAGACGACATATTAGCAATAGTTGATTAATAAAAAGGTTTATAGGTAGCCTATAAAAACCTAAATAAAAACAAGGAAAGTGATAAAAATGGCAAAAGTAATAAAATTTGGCGAAGATGCTAGAAAAAGTTTATTAGAAGGTGTTAACAAATTAGCAGATACAGTAAAAGTAACACTTGGACCAAAAGGAAGAAATGTAGTATTAGATAAAAGTTATGGAGCTCCATTAATAACAAATGATGGTGTAACAATAGCAAAAGAAATAGAACTAGAAGATAAATTTGAAAATATGGGAGCACGTTTAGTAAAAGAAGTATCAACAAAAACAAACGATGTTGCAGGAGATGGAACAACAACAGCAACAGTTTTAGCTCAAAGTATGATAAAAGAAGGAGTTAAAAATGTAGCAGCAGGTGCAGACCCAATGGCAGTAAAAAGAGGAATGGACAAAGCAGTTGATGTAGCTGTTAAAGAACTAAAAAAGATTAGTTCAGAAGTAGAAGGAAAAGACGGAATTGCAAGGGTTGCAAGCATATCAGCAGATAACGAAGAAGTTGGAAACTTAATTGCAGATGCTATGGAAAAAGTATCTAAAGATGGAGTTATAACAATAGAAGAATCAAAAACATCAAATACAGAACTAAATGTAGTTGAAGGAATGCAATTTGATAAAGGATATGTATCTCCATATATGGTAACAGATACAGAAAAAATGGAAGCAGTTTTAGATAATCCTTATGTATTAATAACAGATAAAAAAATAAGCAATATCCAAGAAATATTACCATTACTAGAAAACTTAATGCAACAATCTGGAAAATTATTAATAATATGTGATGATGTTGAACAAGAAGCATTATCAACACTTGTACTTAACAAATTAAGAGGTGTATTAAATGTAGTAGCAGTTAAAGCACCTGGATTTGGAGATAAGAGAAAAGCAATGCTAGAAGATATTGCAATTCTAACAGGTGGAGAAGTTATAACATCAGAATTAGGATTAGAATTAAAAGACACATCAATCGAACAATTAGGTAGAGCAAAACAAGTTAAAGTTCAAAAAGAAAATACAATAATTGTAGATGGTGCAGGAGATAAAGCAAAAATACAAGAAAGAGTAAAACAAATAAAAGCTCAAATAGAAGAAACAAAGAGCTCATTTGACAAAGAAAACTTACAAGAGCGTCTAGCAAAAATAGCTGGAGGAGTTGCAGTAATTGGAGTTGGAGCAGCAACAGAAGTTGAAATGAAAGACAAAAAATTAAGAATAGAAGATGCTTTATCTGCAACAAGAGCAGCAGTTGAAGAAGGAATAGTAGCAGGTGGTGGAACAGCTTTAATAAATGTTATTCCAGCAGTTGAAAAAGCTGTTGATAATATGCCAGAAAGTGAAAAATTAGGAGCAAAAATTGTTCTAAAAGCATTAGAAGAACCATTAAAACAAATAGCTAGAAATGCAGGATTAGAGCCAGCAGTTATTCTAGAAAATGTAAAAAAAGCAGATGTAGGTTTCGGATTTGATGCTCGATGCGAACAATATGTAGATATGAAAAAAGCAGGAATTGTTGACCCAACTAAAGTTACAAGAAGTGCTTTACAAAATGCAGCATCAATTGCTTCTATGGTACTTACAACAGAAAGTTTAGTTACAGATGCACCTGAAAAGAAATGTGATTGCGGACATTCAGATAATGGAATGGGTGCAGGAATGGATGGAATGTACTAAAAATAAAAAATAAACAACTTGCCTAAAAAGCAAATTGTTTATTTTTTTATGCTTCATAATATTGATCTGTATCTGAATAAAGGTCATCAAGTGTAATATTTAAAACTTTACAAAAAGCAAGTGCTTCAAAATCTTTTACAGTTTTTTTGCCATATTCTATTTCATAAATGTCACAAATATACATTGTAACTCCAAGCAAATCAAGCCTTTTACATAATTCTGGTTGCGAAATTTTTTGACTCTTTCGATATTTTCTTAAATTTCTTCCTATAATATTTAGATTTCCGTTTAGTGTTTTTACTTTCATATTTTTTACCTCGATTATTATTAAAATTAAATTTTCTATTGAATTTTATAATAAATAATTTAGTTATATTACAGGTTCACTATGTAAATATTACATTTGTGTGACATTTTTTACAGAATTATAACATTTTGTATAATGCAATTGAAAAAGTACACAAAATGTGATTAAATGAAAATACAGGATGTAATATATGTTTTGAATATATATAAATTCAAATTATGAATTTTGTTGAAAAC
>USOM01000032.1 GCA_900556345.1 uncultured Clostridium sp.
CTATATTATAATCCTTTTTTTGATTTCTTTGTACAAATGGATTTTTATTATCATTACGTTTTGGTTCTTGCTTTTTCTCTTTATTTCCCTCTTCCTCGATAATCACTTCTCTTCTAATTATTACTGGATTATCTTTCTTTTGTGAATTTTCTTTTTTAGGCTTTTTCTCCTCTTTTGGTTTTACATCTGTTACACCTTTTCTTTGATATTTAGCTTTTAAATTTTTAACATCATCATCAGAAATAACACTTAAATGGCTTTTTATATTTATACCCATCTCTTTTGCTTGTTCTAGTAAATCTTTACTAGATACATCCATTTCTTTTGCTAGTTCATATAATTTCATTTTACCCAATAATCTCACCTCCATTTATAAAATTTCTTAAATTCTCGTATATACTTTCATCAATTTCCATCTCAAAAGTTCTAGAAATTCTTTTATTTTTTATAGCTTTATTTAGACATTCTTCAGATTTACAAAGGTAAATTCCTCTTCCATCTTTCTTTCCTGTTAAATCTATACTGATTTGCCCATCTTTATTTTTTACAACTCTTATCAAGTCTTTTTTGTCTTTTTTGCTATTACAACCTATACAAGTTCTTTGTGGTATTTTTTTCAAATTAAATCTTCTCCTTTTTAATCTCTCTTTTGATTTTATATTCTTTAGAATTGCTTTCTATTCTTCATTATTCTCTATTTCTTCTGAAGAATCTTCTTTTTTACTACTTTCCTCTTGATTTTCTGAATTTGCCTGTTCTTGTAGCATTTGTCTAAATTGACTTTCAGATTTTATATCAATTTTCCAATTAGTAAGTCTTGCTGCAAGTCTTGCATTTTGACCAGCTTTGCCTATTGCTAAAGATAATTGGTCATCTGGAACTATTACTTGAGCAAATTTTTCATCTTCTTTACTATCAACTGCCATTATTTTTGCAGGAAGAAGTGCTGCTGCTATATATATTGAAATATCTGGGTTCCATTCTATAACATCAATTTTTTCTCCATGTAATTCATTTATTACATTTTGAATACGTATTCCACGTTGACCTACACAAGATCCTACTGGGTCAATATTAGGGTCTTGAGAATATACCGCAACTTTGCTTCTCTTTCCTGGATCACGTGATACACTCTTAATTTCTATTAAACCTTCATATATTTCAGGTATTTCGAATTCTAAAAGTTTTCTTACAAAATCTGGATGGCTTCTAGAAACTATTACTTGTGGTGCACCTTTTTCACCTTTTTCTACATCTACAACATAAGCTTTTATTTTATCATTAACATTGTAATTTTCTGTTGGGATTTGTTCTTTTAATGGCATAACACCCTCAAGTTTACCTAAATCCATTACAACAATTCCTCTTTCAGCTTTTTGAATAGGACCAGAAACAATTTCACCTTTTTTGTCACTATAATCATTATATAAAATTTCTCTTTCAGCTTCTCTTATTTTTTGAACTATAACTTGTTTCGCTGTTTGTGCTGCTATTCTTCCGAAATTTTTTGGTACTATTTCAATTTCTACATTGTCACCTATTTGTATTGATTTATTTATTTTCTTAGCTTCATCTAAACTAATTTCTTGTACTGGGTCATTTGCTCTTTCTACAACTTCTTTTATAGAGTATACATAAGTTGCTCCTGTTTGTTTATCCATTACAACTTTTACGTTTTCTAATGCATCAAAATTTCTTTTATATGCTGTAACTAATGCTGATTCTATTGATTCTAATAAATATTCTTTTTTTATTCCTTTTTCTTTTTCTAGGTCTTCTAGTGCTAATATTAATTCTTTGTTATCAATTGCTTTCATTTTTTAACTTCCTTTCTTGGGACCATTGGGGTCGGTTCTTTTTGGTCCCGTTTTTCCCATTGGGACCGTTTCTTTTTGCGAAAAGATCGTTTCTTTTTTTGCTGGGACCGTTTCTTTTCGCTAAAAAATTTTATTCGGTGTATACTGTTTTTACTTGTGATATAATTTTTCTGTCTATTGTTGTATTTTCACCTTCTGTTTCAACATCTAATGTGTTTTCTGTTATATCTCCTAAAGTTCCAGTGTATTCTTTTTTGCCATTTTCATCTTTTTTGAATAGTTTGATGTTTACTTCTTCACCTTTGAATTTTTTTAGTTGCCAATCTTTTCTTAGTAATCTTTCTATTCCTGGTGATGATATTTCTAAAAAGTATTGTTCTTCTATTGGATTTGCTTCGTCGATTGTTTCTTTTATTTCGTTGTTGACTTTTTCACAATCGTCTAATGATATTCCTTTTTCGCTGTCTATTACTATTCTTAGGATTTTGTTTGAACCTTCTTTTGTGTATATTACATCATACAGCTCATATCCAATTTTTTCTATTTTGTCTTTTACTAGGCTTTCAACCTTTTCTTCGATTTTTGCCAAATTTTACCTCCTATTTTACAAGAATTAAGAGCGAGATTTTTGCTCTCGCTCTTTCCTTTCTCTTTATGTCTTTTATAGTATACTACTTTTTGGGGTGAATTGCAAGTGTTTTGGGGGATTTTTTCTTATTGGAACCGTTTATTTTTATAAAAAGAAACGATCATTACTACAAACAACAATAAAAATTACACATTCTTAATATTTCTTTTCTTAAACACCATAAAGCTTACAATCATCATTATAGCAAAATAAATCAAACAAATTACCACTGAAAAAGGAACTTTCATACCTTCTAATAAAGGTAATCCTCCATAGAAAAATTGTGTAAAATCCCAGTTTGGTGTAACGAAAAATTTTAGCCATTTTATATCATAGTAATATGCAAATTGGTTAATTATGCTTGATGCAATATATCCCATTAATGTTATTGTTATTGCGACTGGTGTATTATTAAATATAGTACTTAATGCAAAAGCTAATGTTCCAAGTAATATATAAATTGGCATCTTACCAAGTCCTGTAAGTATAATATTTTTTAATATTCCCATTTCGACAAGTTGACCTGTTGTATGGTTATATACAACTGCTGGTATGCTTAATGAGCTATATCCAAAGAAAATTCCGCCAATTATAAATTGTAAAATTACTGTAACTATCATTATAAATAATACTGTTATTATAACTGTTATAAATTTTGCAAGTAATATTTTTGCTCTACTAAAAGGCCTTACAAGTAATAGTTTTATTGTACCTTTATTAAACTCATCACTTACTATTGCACCTGCAATTAAAACTACTGTTATTATTATAAACAGTTCATATTTTGAAAATATATTCAATAAAAATCCTCTTGAATCTGAAGAATTATAGATGTCTTTTCCTTGTTCTATAACATATTTATTTTTCTCCGCCTCTTCTTTTGCCGTTTGATATTGCCTTTGCTCTTCATAAGTTTTATTATTATTTTTTTCAAGTTCAAGTAAACACATTTTATTTTGCGAATAGTTATTTAATGCATTGTTTTTATAATCATTACCATACGGAATATCATATTTTAATCTCATTTCTAGGACTTCTATTTGAAGCTCTGTCCCTTTGTCTTTTTCTGTTTCATTTATTCCTTCTTGTGATAGTTTTAAAGTCTCTATCTCTTCTCTTGCAAAGCTTTTCCAATCATCTGCCTTTAATCTTTCTGTAAATTTATTATATCTATCTTTTGCCTCATTTAGGGCTTCTTCGTCTTTTGTTTTATATGTGTATGTATTTATTTCTGATAAATAACTTCCAGCTTTTTCTGGTATAAGTTTATATTGCCAAGATTCTTTATCATATTGCTTTAAAAGTTCATATATATCAAGCTCTGTTTTGTCTCCTATATAAATATCTACCTCTTGTTGATTTTCTAGGTTTAAATTTTTCATTTCTTGCCTTAAAATTTCAGCATAGCTATCACTATAATATTCATAATTAGTCGTTGAATTGTAAACATATTTATACATAACATTAGAAAGTACGATATATGCAAGAACAACGATTAACATTATATAAAAACTTTTCTTTTTTATTATTTTTGCTATTTCATTTTTTACCAAATTATTCAATTACATTACCCCCTGTCTTTTTTAAGAATGCGTCCTCTAGGCTTAGAATTTCTTCATTAACCATATAAACTTTTTTGTCCGCTTCTACTAATTTTTTAACTATTCCGGGGTATTTCATCTCTGCTTATGTTTATTTTAAATCTTGTTTCATTTACTTGTTCTATTGATTTTTCCAATATTTGCTCTACATTTTCTAAGTTATTTAATTCAATAATATATGATTGTTCTACTTTTTTTACTTCATTTATTGTGCTAGTTTCTACTACTTTTCCATTTTTTATTATTGTAACTTTGTTACAGAAACTCTCTAATTCTGCTAAGTTATGGCTTGATATTACTATTGCCATATTTTCTTTTTTTGCTAAGTCTTTTATTAAATCTCTTAATTCTTTTATTCCTTCTGGGTCTAAGCCATTTGTTGGTTCATCTAATATTAATAGGTTTGGTTTATGTAATAATGCTTGAGCTATTCCTAATCTTTGTCTCATTCCTAAAGAATATTTTGATACTTTGTCTTTTATTCTTTGCTCTAATTTTACTAGTTTTACAACCTCATCAATCCTTTTTTTATCTACATTTTTATATAGATTTGCTATTAGTTTTAGGTTGTCATATCCACTTAAATACATATATAAATCAGGATTTTCTACTATTGTCCCTACTTTTTCTATTGCTTTTTCAAAGTCTTTTTGTATGTCATATCCATTTATTTTTACTGTTCCACTATCTATACTTTGCAAACCTAGTATTAGTTTTATTGTTGTTGTTTTTCCTGCACCATTTGGTCCTATAAACCCTAATATGTCACCTTGTTTTACTTCTAGTGATACTCTGTCTAGGATTTGCTTTTTGCCAAAATGTTTGCATAAATTTTCACATTTTAATATTGTTTCACTCATCTTTTTTCCCCTTTCTTTTGATGTTTTTAGTATACTATATTTTAGTGGTTTGTCAATGAAATTAATAAATTCTTAAAAATAAAGTTTCTGTCCTGAGCATATTTGTATTCTAAACTTTACATACAATTAAATATAAAAAAATTCACTCCGATCATACAATGATCGGAGTGATAGAAAAAACTAATAACAGGAACTAAAACATCCAGTTTGACCAGAACCAATTCTGGAAATCTTCCCAAACTACTGGGATATTAAAATGTTTTACCAGACTATTTACAATTTTCATAGCGAACTGGTAGAACTGGTCCATAACATATAAGAACATATTTACGAATGCCTGCAAACCCGGATATTCTTTAAATACTCCAGCTTTATTTGCATATAATACAATGATTATTATGACAAACGTTGGTAAAATTCTGTTGTTATGTACTGCTACATTTATTCTTGTTCTTCTTGGTCTTTCGTCTCTTTCTCTGCGTCTTTCCTGACACCAGGTTCTAGCATCCGTGATCCGGCTCACACACCATGCACTAAAAACCGCCCAAAAAGCAACCATTGCCTCTGCCAATCTTCTCATAGCATCCTCAAGTTTTTTCATCATTTCTCTTTCCTCCCAAATTTTTTTATTTTATTGCATTACTAAATTGAAAACTAGAGGTTTTCTGTAAGAGTATATTAACTTTTACTTTTTTAATTATACCATATTTACATAATTCTGTCAAAAATCTGTTTTCTTAAAAGCTCCTAACCAATACAAAATTTTTATTTAAAATATTCTTCTATCATATCCACCAAATTCCTTAATTCTTTTGACCTCTCGCTATTCAAATATATTCCAAATTCAATTCTTCCCAATTTCAAATCTGTTTTAACTTCAACTAATCCAAATTTTTCATAATCATCTTCATCAATATATTCTCTGGTTATCAAACCTATTGCTTTTCCTGAAGATGCAAGTTCTAATATTGTTTTATAGCTACTATTTTTTAACTTTAAATTTTTGCCATCTGTTAATTTTTTTAGTCTTTCTACAGCTTGAGCATAAACTCTAGGTACATATATAATTTGATTCTCTATATTTTCAATCGTTAATTTCTTATTTGCTATTTCAGAGTTTTTGCTTGCAATTAATACATCATTTAAGTATCCTAATTTTATGTATTTAATATTTTTAGAAACAGGTATATCTATCTTTTTAGAAAATACTATATCAATTTCCTTATTCTCCAATTTTTCTAACATTTTAGATGTTTCCTCACATATTAAATTCAGATTCACCTCTGGATATTTTAAACAGTATTCATTTATAACTTTTCCAAACACACAACTTCCCATATGGTTATGTGTACCAATATTAATTATTTTTTCTTTTCCAATTTGTTTATCTATTTTATTTAATTCCTCTATTGGATTTTTCAATTTTTCATATAATTTTTTCCCATCTTCAGTTAATATAAGACCTTTGCTTTTTCTTTCGAATAAAACTAAAGATAATTGATTTTCTAAATTTTTTATTTGTTTTGTAACTGCTGGCTGTGAGATATTTAATTTTTCACTCGCCTTTGTTATATTTTCTTCTTTTGCTACCTCTATAAATACTCTATATAGTTCAAAATCAATCATTTTTTCTCTCCTTCATATTATTACTCCAAGGTATAGAGGCTATCCATACCTTAGAGTAATAAATCTTTAAATAAATTTTAAAAGATAGGAAAAAGCTAATTTTATTTCATCATCATTACATTTGTTAAGGTTAAATCTAATTTTTTCATTTTTGCACCCTGACAAATGTAATACTAAATTCGATGATAAAAATAAACTAAACACTCCTTCTCTGCATTCTCCCTTTTTGTAATAATTGCAGCTTTCTTTGCAGAATTTTGCATATTTTGCACCTCTTTCAGAGTCTTTTACCTGAACCCAGTTTTCCTTTCTAAAATATGCACTCATTGGAATCCCATTACCTTTTCCAATCATTTTAGTTGTCCAATCAAGGTCTGACTTTTCAGATATTTCCTCTAAAAAACCGTAAAAATTTTTCATAGGTACAAACATAGTTTGCCAGAAATCTAATGCTTCTTTTTCGCATATTTCTTTTTTGTTCCCATAGTACTCTGGAAATTTATTAAGATCTAAAAGCTTTACATTTATGCATAAATCATCAAGTGCCTTTAGCACTAAGCTTCTAACCTCTGGCTCATTTGTTTTTGTTACTACTATGTTGTACCTAACAGGAATTTCATTGTTTCTTAGAATTCTTGTGATCTTTATCACATCTTCCGAGAGAAATTTTGGAAAATACATCCCATCAATATATTCTGATATACTATCAACACTAAAAACGATATCTAATCTTTTTCTGTATTTTTTTAGTATATTAATATATTTTAAAATCTTAAAGCCGTTTGTATTTATTCTTATTTTGGTTTGTTCAAATTCCATTATATACTCTATAAGCTTTCCAAAATATGTTACTCCCGTCGGCTCTCCTCCCGTAATTCTAAAGTTTCTTATTCCTTCTTCTATTGCAACAGCTATTATATTCTTTAGCTTTTCATACGGCATTGTTTGCTGCTTTTCTGATATGCTTTCTCCTCCTTTTTTGCAATAGAAACATTTGTAGTTGCATTTTGTTGTTATTGCTATTGCTAAGTATGTGTTTCTCCGCTCTTCCATTTTAGTTGCCCTCCTAATTATTAGTGCATTTTTCTGCCTTTTATTTGTTTATTTTAGCATATTTTTTCTTTTTGCGGAAATATCTTTTTGGAGTTTTGTTATAACCTAGAGGAATATCATTTTTTGAATTGGGGACGGTTCCTTTTTCGAAAAATTTTGCCCAATAATTTTTATTGCATTCTTTCCTTTAACTTAGATAAATTCTTAGATAAACTTATTACTTCTAATGGTATTTCATTTAATTTATCATTAACAGCTACATAATTGATTATTTCAATATTACTTATATCAATTGCATTTTCTAATTCTTTTATAACATAATGAAGTTGCACACAATGAGGAGATTTATCAACTGTAGCAAATATTAGCTTTTTCACTTTTCCTCTTGCTAACATTCCAATTATCTTAGTTACTACCATATTCAAGTGTTCTTTTTCTAAGCATACTTCATAAATATTTTCAGAAATTTGCTCAAGTTCTTTATATGCTTTGGGT
>USOM01000033.1 GCA_900556345.1 uncultured Clostridium sp.
TTTGACATCAAAGTAAAAAACAAAATAAAAGCATCAAACAATTAGGAGGTGAACAAAAATGGTAAAAATAAGACTACAAAGAGAAGGAAAGAAAAAAGCTCCTTTTTATCATATAGTAGTAGCAGACTCTAGAAGTCCAAGAGATGGTAAAATAATCGAACAAATCGGTACTTATGACCCAATGACAGAACCATCAACAATCGTTTTAGATAATGCTAAAGTTGAACAATGGATAAAAAATGGTGCTAAACCAACAGAAACAGTTAAGAAATTAATTGAAAAAGCATCAAAATAATTAAAAAGGAGGATGTATTAATTCTTATTAATACAAACTAAAAAATGAAAGAAATTTTAAATACAATTATCGTAAATTTAGTAGACGACAAAGATGCTGTTGAGGTAAATGAAATAAATGGAACACAATCAGTTGTTTTTGAAGTTAAAGTTGCTGAAAACGATATGGGAAAAATAATAGGCAAGCAAGGTAGAATTGCTAAATCTATAAGAACAGTAATGAAAGCAGTAGCAAGTAAAGAACATAAAAAAGCAACTGTTGAATTTATAGGGTAATTTGAAAAAAATTGCTAAAAGGAAAAAATATGAAAAAAGAAAAATTAGAAATCGGTCAAATAGTAAATACATTTGGAATAAAAGGATTTGTTAAAATTTATCCTTATGTGGATGATATAACAAGATTTGATGATTTAAAAACAGTATATATAAGTACAAAAAAACAAGAAACAAAATTAGAAATTGAAGAAATAAAATATCAAAAAAATATGGTACTTGCAAAATTCAAGGGAATAGATACTGTAGAAAATGCAGAAAAATTAAGAAATAGCTATGTGAAAATAGACAGAAAAGATGCTATTAAACTTGAAGAAGGACAATATTTTATAGCAGATTTACTTGGTTTAGATGTATTTTTAGACACAGGTGAAAAACTAGGTATTTTAGACGACATTTTTAATAATGGAAGTACAGATATATATGTTGTAAAAAATGAATTAGGCAAACAATTTTTATTGCCATACATAGATGAAGTTATAAAAAACATAGACTTAGAAAATGAAAAAATAACAGTACATATAATAGATGGATTAATTTAAAACTAAATGGAGGAGAAAATGAAATTTGATTGTTTAACACTTTTCCCAGAAATGTTTGAGGCATTAAACCAAAGCATTATAGGAAGAGCAAAAGAAAAAAATCTAATAGAAATAAATTTAATAAATATTAGAGATTTTTCAAAAGATAAACACAAAAAAGTTGATGATACTCCATATGGTGGTGGAGCTGGAATGGTAATGAAGGCAGATGTAGTATATGATGCATATAAATCTGTAAAAGATGAAAATGCAAAAGTAATATATATGTCACCACAAGGGAAAACACTAAATCAATCCAAAGTAGAAGAATTATCAAAACAAGAACATTTAATAATATTATGTGGACATTATGAGGGCATAGACCAAAGGGTAATTGATAAAATAGTTGATGAAGAAATTTCTATTGGAGATTATGTCTTAACAGGCGGAGAACTACCAGCAATGGTTTTGATTGATGCAGTTTCAAGATATAATGAAGGAGTTTTATCCAAAGAATCAATAGAAGAAGAATCATTTTCAAATCGGATTATTAGAATATCCGCAGTATACAAGACCTGAGGTTTTTGAGGGAGTAAAAGTTCCAGAGGTTTTACTTTCTGGAAACCACAAGAATATTGCTAAATGGAGAAATGAACAATCAATCCAAATTACACGTGAAAAAAGACCAGATTTATTAAAAAATGAAGTACCAAGCCAAAAATAGATGAATGGTACCGCTCATGAAGTAAACTATTGTCTAAGATTAAGCTTAGCGACAATAGAAATTTAAGGGAGGAATTTTAAAATGGATATAATAAAATCTATTGAACATGAACAATTAAAAGCAAAAATTCCAGATTTAAAAGTAGGAAATACAGTAAGAGTTCATGTTAGAATCAAAGAAGGAAACAAAGAAAGAATCCAAGTTTTCGAAGGAATTATAATAAAAGTTCAAGGTGCAGGAGTTAACAAAACATTCACAGTAAGAAAAATATCTTATGGTGTTGGTGTTGAAAAAACATTCTTAATTCACTCACCATTAGTTGAAAAAGTTGAATTAGTAAGAGTAGGTAAAGCTAGACGTGCTAAATTATTCTATTTAAGAGATAGAGTAGGTAAAGCTGCTAAGACTAAAGAAGTTGCAGGAGCAAGAATTGAAAACAAAGAAATCATCATAAAAGGTGAAGAAGCACCAGTAGCTGAAGAAGTTGTAGAAGCTCCAGCAGAAGTAGCTGAAACAGTAGAAGCTCCAGTAGCAGAATCTACAGAAAATAAAGCTGAATAATAGGAGAATATTATGAGAATTAGATACAAAAAATGGGCAAGGCCAGAACTAGAAGCAAGTCCTTTTTATGTAGATAATCCTGAAGAAGAAAGAGGAAAGTGGAGGAAATTATATAAAAATCCAACACTTCCTCTTTATTTAGAATTAGGATGTGGAAAAGGATATTTTATAGCAAATTTGGCAAGTGAGCATAAAGATGTAAATTATATAGCAATAGACTTGGTAGATGCAATGCTAGGATTGGCAAAAAGAAATGTCGAACAAATATATAAAGAAAAAAATCAAGAAACAGATAATATATTTTTAACAAGATTTGATATAGAAAGAATCAATTTGATTTTATCTGATGAAGATAAAATTGATAGAATTTATATTAATTTTTGTAATCCGTGGCCAAGAGGAAAACATCACAAAAAAAGGCTTACACATACAAGACAGCTTGAAAAATATAAGGAATTTTTAAGCAAAGGCGGAGAAATCTATTTTAAAACAGATGATGATAATTTGTTTTTAGATAGTTTGAATTATTTTGAGGAAGCAGGTTTCGAGATTGTGAAGAAAATTTTTGATTTGCATGAAGAGGTTGATTTTTGGGAGAATATCGAAACTGAGCATGAGAAGATGTTTTCAGAGCAGGGAATAAAGATTAAGGCTTTGGTTGCTAGATTGAATTAAAATTAAACAATCAAGGCTGAATAAAAATTGTAATTTTTTGATAACTTGGTTTTAGTTTGTCGAGAAATGTCGAACGATTTTTAGAAAAATTAAGTAAAAACTATTGCAATTATAAAAAATAATGTATATAATAATATTGTAATTCAAAGAACTCACAAGTTGGAAGTTACAAAAAACAGGCACCATGGAGTAATGCCTGTTTTTTGCTATTTCAATGAAATACATCAAAAAGAGCTTTAAGTACTTGAGCTATTTTCAAAATTATTTTTAAGCAGTCTAAAATCTTATGTAGAAATTTTGCAATAACATTTGTACTTTTTTTCTTTTGCTTCGTTTTCTTCAAAGCCCTCACCTCCTTTCGCCGGAAGTTATATAGATTATACAACAAAATATTTAAAAAATTTGTCGAAATCTGTCACTAAAATCAAAAAAATAAAAATAGCCATAAATCAAAAACTCTTGCATATAAATAGAAAGAGGTGTTAAAAATGGCATATTCAGAAAGAGAACTACTTGCAAGGATAGTTCAATGTGAGGCAGGTCGGAGAAGGTGACAATGGAATGAAAGCAGTAGCAACTGTAATAATGAACAGAGTTAATGTATCAAGTGGAGAATATTCAAGAATATCGCAAGGGGGAAGTGTAAGAAACATAATATATCAACAGGGACAATTTGATTGTGCAAGAGAAACAATAGGCGGAAGATATAACTCTCAAAATATATACAACATGACTCCAACAGATATACACTACCAAATAGCAGATTGGGCTCTATCTGGAAACAGATTAAACGAAATAGGAGAATGCCTATGGTATTTAAACCCTTTTAGACCAACATGTAATCAAACATTTCCGAGTAACGGTTCTGGAACATTGCATACAAGATTTGGTAACCACTGTTTTTATAGGCCAACATCTCTATATGATAATACATAAATAGAAAGGAGATTTTGAAAGCTATGTCAGAATTAGACCAAGAGCAAAGGCAAGAAAAACCAGAGGATAGAAATGTAAATATGAATCAAAATTCACCGGAAATACTTACAAATACTATTTATACACCAGCATTTTTAAGACAGCAAATAGGAAGGCTTATGAGAGTGGAATTTTTAATAGGAACAAACAATATGACAGATAGAATTGGAATTTTGGAAGATGTTGGAGCAAGTTATATTTTACTTCGTTCTTTCGAAAATGATAGTTTAGTTTATTGTGATATATATTCAATTAAGTTTATTACTATTTCTACAACTGGAGTTTATGGTACTATGAACAATTTTCAAAATATGGGTGGAACAATGAACAATGGTGGTCCTATGATGAGAGGACCGATGATGTATTAAAGTATTTTGGAGAAAATTTTGAAATGGGGACGGTTCCTTTTTTAAAAAGGAACCGTCCCCATTTCAAAAATCGAAAAAAAGGAGGAGGATTTATCTATGCAATTTAAACCACAAACAATTTACTACGAAAAAGATATAGAAAATTATCAATTAGGAAAAGAATTGATGCAAAAATATAAAGAAATACCCAAAATAGAAATAGAAAATCATAATAACATAGAAGAGCTAAGAAAAAAACAGAATTCGGAATTCCCTAATTTAAAAAGAAATCTAATAATAGGAATAAGAAAAACACATAAATTTGTGGAAAATCATAAAACATCAGACTATTTAGTGCCATATACTTCATCAGGATGTACTGCAATGTGTATGTATTGTTATTTAGTTTGTAACTACAATAAATGCGCATATTTAAGACTTTTTGTAAATAGAGAGCAAATGTTAGAAAAAATAATAAAAACAGCTGAAAAGAGTAAAAAAGAATTAACATTTGAAATAGGAAGTAATAGTGATTTAGTGCTAGAAAATACAATAACAGGAAACCTTGTATGGACAATCGAAAATTTTGCAAAAACAAATAAGGGGTTTCTTACTCTTCCTACAAAATTTGATATGGTAGATGATTTATTAGATTTAAATCATAATGGGAAAGTTATTATAAGAATGAGTGTGAACCCGGAGGAGATAATAAACAAGGTGGAATTTGGAACATCAAGATTAAAAGGAAGAATTGATGCTATAAATAAATTAGCCGATGCGGGATACAAAGTAGGAATATTAATTGCACCCGTAATTTTGGTTGATAATTGGAAAGAATTATATCGAGTTTTAATAGAAAGGTTGAATCAGGAACTATCTGATAAAGTAAAGAAAAGTGCTTTTTTTGAGATTATATTTATGACGTATAGCTATGTTCATACAAAAATTAATCCGGAAGCTTTTCCGAATGCAATTAATTTGTTTGATAAAGAGATTATGACAGGAAGAGGTAATGGAAAGTATGCATACAAGATGGATGTAAGAAAAGATGCGGAAATTTACTTGAGAGAGTTGATGGAAAAGCATTTTGCTGGAAATAGTATTGAGTATATTGTGTAGTTTTTGGCGAAAAAATTACTTGACAACTACAAAATTTAGCAATAAAATAAACAAAAAAACGGGAGGTAAAAATATGTTAGTAACAACAAAGGAAATGTTTGAAAAATCAATGAAAGAAAATTATGCAATAGGAGCATTCAATGTAAATAATATGGAGATAATACAAGCAATTGTAGATGCGGCAGCTGAGGAAAAATCACCAGTTATATTACAAGCATCATCAAGTGCAATAAAATATGCAAGAATAAATTATTTAATGAAAATGGTAGAAGCTGCAACAGAGGAGCACCCAGAAATACCAGTTGCAATTCACTTAGACCATGGACCAGATTTTGAAACAGCTAAAATGTGTATAGATAATGGTTTTACATCTGTAATGATAGATGGTTCAAAATATAGTTTTGAGGAAAATGTAGCATTAACAAAGAAAGTTGTAGAATATGCACACTCAAAAGGTGTAATGGTTGAAGCAGAAATTGGTAAACTTGCAGGAATTGAAGATGATGTAAATGTATCAAGCGCAGATGCAATTTATACAGATCCAGCAGATGCTGAAAGATTTGTTAAAGAAACAGGCTGTGATTCTTTGGCTATTGCTATTGGAACAAGCCATGGAGCTTATAAATTTAAGGGAGAAGCTAAATTACGTTTTGATATTTTAAAAGAAGTTAAGGAAAGAATTCCAAATACTCCAATTGTACTTCACGGAGCTTCAACAGTAATTCCAGAATTGGTTGAACAATGTAACAAATATGGAGCAGATATCCCAGGAGCAAAAGGTGTTCCAGATGATATTTTACACACTGCATCAATTTCAGGGGTTTCTAAAATTAATGTCGATACAGACTTAAGACTTGCAATGACAGCAGGAATAAGAAAAGTATTTGTAGAAGAACCATCAGCATTTGATCCACGTAAATATTTAACACCAGCAAGAGATTTAATAAAAGCAACAGTACAACATAAAATAAGAGATGTATTTGGTTCAAGCAATAAAGCATTTTAAATTGAATAAAAGTTGATAAAAAGGAATAGATATGTTACAATATATATCTATTCTTTTTTTGAGGAGGAAAAAATGCTATTTATAAAATTATTAGATGGGATAGATAAAAATTGGAGTACAATTGAAAAAGCCAAATATTTATATAACCAAATTGGAAAAAATACATCTTATGATGAAAGATTTGCCTATGGAGATGATGCTGAACTTATGCATAAAATATTTTATAGAGATGTTGATATAAGAAAAGACGAGGACACAAGGATTGTGTGCCACACAGCAAATAAAATTTATTTACAGTTGTTACAAGAACTAAAAATAAAGGCAAAGCTAGTTTATAAAAATCCTGTTGTGGAAAGAAAAATACCAGTAAAAGATGTCGCACTTGTATTTTGGGATGAAAATGGTAATAAATATTTTACAAACCTTGCAGGAGATATTGAAAACTGCAAATTTGGTCTAAGAACGGCTTTTTTTGGAATAAAAAAAAATCTTTATGAAGAAGCTCAAGATGTATCAGAAATTCCAAACGATGAGCAAAAGAAAATTGATAGAAAAGTAGGAGTAATACAACAAGACTATAATGATATAGTATTCAAATTATTAGCAGGTGAAGTGAAAAACACAAATAATTTTATGAGATTTCTTAGAGGAAATGGAATTGACACAGAAAGTTTATCTAGAGAAGATATATTTAAAGAAAAAATGTATTATATAAATAAACTAATAAAATTTAGGGATAAAACAGCAGGTCCAGATGAATTAAAGAAATTTTATAAATATCTATTTTCAGCATCTGTTTTAGATAAATTTGAAAGTAAAAAATTTAATACATACGAATTTGTAAAAAATAATGGAAAAGAAGTAGAAATTTTATCTGTTATAGAGCTAAATTTAGCACAAGAAAGTCCTATATATTATATGTTTTCGGAACAAGAAATGACATATATACAATTACTAGAAGATGAAATACTAGAAGCCACAAAAGGATTTAGGGAAAGAAGAAATAAGAAGATGCTAGTACAAAGAAGTGAAAAAGCAGAATATGAAGGGGAAGAACATTAGTAATTCCCCTTTAAAGCTATTTGTATTCTTCTTTCGGCATCTTTTTTTGCAATATCAGCACGTTTATCATATAGTTTTTTACCCTTACCAATACCAAGTTCAAGTTTTACTAAACTTCCCTTAAAATATAAACTAATAGGAACCAAAGAATATCCTTTAGTTTGAATTTTTCCAATCAATTTATTAATTTCAGACTTATTTAATAAAAGTTTTCGATCTCTTAATGGGTCTTTATTATAGATATTTCCAAATTCATAAGGACTAATATGGATTCCTATTGCAAAACATTCGCCATTTTTAATGTTAGCAAAAGAATCTTTTAAATTAACTTTACCATTTCTAATAGATTTTATTTCTGTACCGAGTTAAAAC
>USOM01000034.1 GCA_900556345.1 uncultured Clostridium sp.
CAATTATTGTTTTTATATAAATAAGATCTTCATCAGTAATAGTTCTTTGATTACAATCAAATTTGATCGTACCATACGTATAATTATCCTTTTTGATTGGTAAATATACTTCCTTTAAATATGTGAATTTCTTTTGATCCTTTCCACATGGTTCACCATGACAATAACACCACCATGCCATTAAATCTTGAAACTCTTTATTTTGATATAGAAATACTTCATTTTTTATTTTCGTTAAATTATATAAACTGTCCTGGCAATAAGTCCTTATTTCCTCATAACCCGATAGATTTAAAAAGCCACTACTAATTGATTTATTTTAGAAGGGAGAATGTATATGGAATACAATATTGAAGAGATAAAACGCAAATTAAAAAAATACGGACAAGAACACCTATTAAATTTTTATGATACTTTAGATGAAAAAAAACAAGAAAAATTACTTGAACAAATTGAAAGAATTGATTTTGATCTTATAAATAGTTTATATAATAAAACAAAAGATGGAATTAAACAAGAAGATGCAGATGTAGAGCCAATAGACTTTATAGATAAATACAAATTAAATGATATGTACAAATATTATGAAGATATTGGTAAAAAAGCAATAAAAGCTGGAAAGCTTGCAGCCGTAACAATGGCTGGTGGACAAGGAACAAGACTTGGACACAAAGGACCTAAAGGAACATTTGATATTGGTTTAGATTCACATAAATCTTTATTTGAATTATTATGTGACTATCTAAAAGCAGAATCAAAAAAATATGGGGTAGATATACCTTGGTTTATAATGACAAGTAGAGAAAATAATCATGATACAGTAGAATTCTTTAAGAAAAATAAATATTTTGGATATGAAAAAAATATTTATTTCTTTATCCAAGGACAACTTCCAATGATAGATACAGAAGGAAAAATTTTAATTGGTGAAGATGGATTAATAAAAGAAGCTGCTGATGGTCATGGTGGAGTTTATGAGTCACTTGTAAAAAGTGGTATGGTAAACAAAATGAAAGAATTAGGTGTTGAATGGGTATTTATTGGTGGAGTAGATAACTGCTTAGTAAAAATGGTAGACCCAGTATTAATGGGAATTGCAATAGACAAGCATGTTACAGCAGCTGGTAAATCAGTTGTTAAAGCAAATCCACATGAAAAAGTTGGAGCATTCTGCAAGAAAAATGGTAGACCAAGTGTTGTAGAATATTCAGAAATTACAGATGAAATGGCAGAAGCTAGAGATAAAAACGGTGAATTATTATATGGTGAATCTCACATTTTATGTAATTTATTCAATATTTCTGCTATTGAAAGAATGGGAAGTCAGCCACTTCCATATCACTCTGCTTTCAAAAAGGCAACATATATAGATAAAGATGGAAATAAGGTTGTTCCAGATAGCCCTAATGCATTTAAGTTTGAAGCATTTTTATTTGATGCTTTTGGTGAAGTTGATGATATGGCTATTTTAAGAGTTAAGAGAGAAGAAGAATTTGCGCCTGTTAAAAACGCCGATTCTGCAGGAGTTGATTGTCCAAGTACAGCAAGAGAATTGTATAATAATTTTTATAAAAAGAATTAAAAATAAAAACTAGGGAATTTTTTGAATTTCCTGGTTTTTTATTTTTGGTGCTTTAGGCTAATGTAAATACTTTGTCAAAAATATTTACATCAAACAACTTTTGTGATATTATGTCCAAAGGAAAAGGAGGTAACCCAAATGGATTATTTAAAAGAATACAAAAAATGGTGCGAAAGCGATGAATTCGACGAAGCAACAAAAGAAGAATTATTAAAAATAAAAGATGATGAAAAAGAAATAGAAGACAGATTTTACAAAGAACTTGAATTTGGAACAGCAGGTTTAAGAGGAGTAATAGGGGCTGGAACAAACAGAATGAACAAATATATAGTTGGAAAAGCAACACAAGGATTAGCAAACTATATATTAAAAAGAGGAACTGGGAATAAAGGAGTAGCAATCAGTTTTGACTCAAGAAGAATGTCACCAGAATTTAGTACTCAAACAGCTTTAGTACTAAATGCAAATGGAATAAAAACATACATATTTGACCACTTAAGACCAGTGCCAGAACTATCTTTTGCCGTAAGAGAACTTGGATGCACTGCAGGAATAATGATAACAGCAAGTCATAATAAACCAAAATATAATGGATATAAAGTATACTGGGATGATGGTTCACAAATAATTGCTCCAGTAGATAAAGACATAATGAGTGAGGTACAAGCTATTACAGATTATAAAGCAATAAAAGAAATATCAATAGAAGAAGCAAAAGAAAAAGGATTATATAATGTAATTGGAAAAGAAATAGATGACAAATATATTAATGAACTAAAATCAAGAGTGCTAAATCCTGAAATAGTTAGGGAACAAGGCGAAAAGCTAAAAGTAGTTTATACACCTCTTCATGGTGCTGGAAACGAAATGGTACAAAGAATTTTAAAGGAAATTGGACTTCAAAATGTTTATGTAGTACCAGAACAAGAAAAACCAGATGGAAACTTCCCAACAGTAGATTATCCAAATCCAGAGGCAAAAGAAGCATTTAAAATGGCTTTAGATTTGGCTAAAAAAGTAGATGCAGATATTGTTTTAGCAAATGACCCAGATGCAGATAGACTTGGAATTTATGCAAAAGATAGTAAAACAGGTGAATATATGGACTACACAGGAAATATGTCAGCTTTATTAATTGCAGAATATAGATTATCACAAATGAAAGAAAAAGGAATATTACCAGAAAATGGAATGTTTGTATCAACAATTGTTTCATCAAATCTTGCAAAAGCAATTGCTAAAGAATATAAATTAGACTTTAGAGAAGTTTTAACAGGATTTAAAAATATAGGTGAACAAATAAAAATAGAAGAACAAAAGCCAAATGGTAAAAAATATGTATTTGGATTTGAGGAAAGCTACGGATGCCTAATTGGAGATTACGCAAGAGATAAAGACGGAATTTCAGCTGTTATGAGCTTATGTGAAGCAGCATGTTACTATATGTCTAAAAATATGACTCTATGGGATCAAATGATTAATATCTACGAAAAATATGGTTATTACAAAGAAGGTCAAGTAGCAATAGTACTTGAAGGTGCTGAGGGCGCTGAAAAAATCAAAGAAATGATGGAAAATATGAGAAATAATTTACCAGAGAAAATTGGTAAATATAAAGTATTAGAATTTAAGGATATCAAATTAGATATTGTTAAAAATTTAGTTACGGGAGAAACTTCAAAAACAGGACTTCCTACATCAAATGTTCTTTATTATGAACTAGAAAATGATGCTTGGTGCTGTGTAAGACCTTCTGGAACAGAGCCTAAAATTAAGCTTTATATGGGTGTTAAAGCTAATAGCATGGATAAAGCTGAAAGTGATTTAGAGGAATTAAAAGAAGCAATGAGTGCATTGGTTAAATAATTTTTTGGATTGGGGACGGTTCTTTTTCATAAATTTTGAAATGGGGACGGTTCCTTTTTCAAAAAAGAACCGTCCCCATTTCAAAATTTTGCGAAAAGAACCGTCCCCAATCGGAAAAATGTTTGACTTTTTATAGTAAAATTGCTATAATTACTATTGTTGTGCTTATGTTCCTATAGCTCAGCAGGATAGAGCAGTCGCCTCCTAAGCGACCGATTGTGGTTCGAGTCCGCATAGGAACACCAAAAAAATTAACAATAAAACCTTACTAAGAATACAATATATAAAGTATTCAAATGTGAGGTTTTTATTTATGGAAAATATCAAAAAAATAATAATTTTAATATCATTAATAACAATGTGTGCAGTTATTATATCAATAATAGACTTAAATAAAAAAGTAAACAATTTACAAAATAATTTAATAGAAAATAAAGAGAAAAATCAAACAGAAGTAAATATATCAGCAGAAATACCAAATTTAACAGTTCAAGACGAAGAAAATTTAGAAGAACAAGAAGTTGAGGATGAGGGATTTGAACTCCAAGGAGAAATTGCTTATGAGGGAGGAAAATCCCAAAGTTGGAATTTACAAACAACGGGAGAGCCAAAATTAACATATGTAAGTCAAATTGATAACAGATGGAAAAATTATCCATACACAGTGACAAATAATAAAAGCCAAACTATAGGGAAAAGTGGATGTGGAGTAGCTACTGCTGCAATGATAATCGATAGTATAGTCGGAAATGTATCTGTAACAGAATTAGCAGATGTATTTGTGAAACATGGTTATAGGTCGCCTAATAACGGAACTTATTGGTCAGCAAATAGAGCAATTGCGGATGAATTTAATATAGAGTATCAAGAAACATCAAATTTTAGTGTTATGCTTGAAAAATTAAAAAATAATAATTATATTATAGCATCAGTTGGAAATGGATTATTTACTACTGGCGGACATTATATAATGATTTATGG
The DNA here is from genome assembly GCA_900556345.1 of uncultured Clostridium sp. Lineage (GTDB taxonomy): Bacteria > Bacillota > Clostridia > TANB77 > CAG-508 > CAG-269. The sequence continues at coordinate 4,430 of USOM01000034.1, forward strand.
TGTTAATGGAAATAATTTAAAAATATACGATCCATTTTTATACAAAGGAAAATTTGATACATCAACTCGTAGAGGAAAAGCTTATGTGGATGGAGATACGGTTATTTGTAGTACTACTAATTTTAAAAATTATGCAAATTATAAAAGATTTTTTTGTTATAAATATAATAGAACAGATAACTCAAATGAGAATAAATCGGAGATGACAAGTTATACAAGATTTGTTAGGGTATCAAGTAGATTAAATATAAGAAGTGGAGCAGGTATTGAAAATAAAATAATTGGAAAATTGAACAATAATGAAAGAGTTACTGTGTATGAAACAAAGGGGAACTGGAGTAGAATTGGCGAGAATAAATGGGTTTCGTCAGATTATTTAGCAGAAAAAAGTGTTAATGTGAATCGAAATACGGTAGGTCAATATAAGAGATTAAAAAATAGGACATATTTGTATTCAAAATCAAATTTAACAGGAAAAAAATATACGTATTTAGCAAAGACACAGGTTAAAATAATTAGAAATGTTTCAAGTAATATTGATTATGTATATGTAGTGAAAACAGGAAGATATGCATATATTAGAACAAATGCTTATAAATAATTTTGCCATAAATTGACAATTGTGTAATCTGTTGGTATAATATGAAACATAAAAGTAGTAAAACAAAATAAATTAAAATGCCCAAAGTGGTAACTGGCACAAAAAGAACCGGTCCCAATGTGCTATGTGCAAAAGGAGAAAAAATTGCAAGAAAAAGAAAAATTTATGAAACAAGCTCTAAAAGAAGCTAAAAAAGCTTACGAAAAATTGGAAGTCCCAGTAGGTGCAATAATTGTAAAAGACGGAAAAATAATAGCTAGAGCACATAATCAAAAAGAAACAAAATTTGATACAACTAAACATGCAGAAATACTTGCAATTCAAAAAGCAAGTAAAAAATTAGAAGCATGGAGACTTATAGATTGTGATATGTATGTAACCTTAGAGCCATGTTCAATGTGTGCTGGGGCAATAATAAATTCGAGAATAAAAAATGTATATATTGGTGCATCAGATGAAAAGACTGGTGCCGTAGGGTCTGTGCTTAATTTATTTACAGATTATAAATTTAATCATAATGTGAATTTTGAAAAGGGAATATTAGAAGATGAATGTAAGAATTTGTTACAGGAATTTTTTAGAAAATTAAGAAAACAAAAAAGTGGCACAAAAAGAACCGGTCCCAATGGGTAAAGTGACACAAAAAGAACCGGTCCAAATGAGTCAAAAAGGAGAAAAATATGGCAAATCAAAGATTTAGTATAAAAATATTAAATATTTGCATAATATGTATAATAATTATTGCAATAATATTTACAGCAGTAATGTTAATATTAAATTATGACGAAAAAGGCGAAACAAATATGCCATTTAAAGTTTCAAAAATATCGATAGTTTCCACAGTTAATGGACAAGATGTGGAAAACTCTGAGGCAAAGTGGGATATTAATGTAATTCAAAATAATGATGTTTATATTTATATTGAAAAAAATGACGAATATAAAAAACAAGAAACAATAAAGTCAGTTAAGCTAGAAAATATTACAATAGCTGAAAAGCCAGAAATAGGGGAAATAAAGATTTATAAGCCTATTTCAAATGATACTGTTTTATTCGAAAATAAAGATGAGAATGTAGTAAATGAATTGGAGTATAAAGGTACTAAATCAACAGATGCAAAAAAACTTCAAATATCAAATCAGGGTGGAGTTTTGATTTTTAGATGTGCAAATAATAATATAGGTACATATACATCAAATGACGATGCGGAAATTAATTATAATAATTTAATTAGTAAATTGAACATATCTGAAAATAGTTTAATTTCTAAAATTAAATTTAATATAACAATTATATTAAATTCTGGAAAGGTATTTAGAGCAGATGATGTAGAAATTCAAGTTCCAAATGATGGAATCGCAAATAATGGAACAGTTGGACATGAATATACTGACTTACAAAGTATTGTATTTAAAAGAATTGAAAATTAAAATTTTTATTAAAGAAAATTGGAAAAAAACTTGCCAAATTAAAAAATACGTTATATAATTGCAAATGGTATGGAATTAAATTCTTGTATGGAGGGCATCCAATAAAAGCCTATGAACCTTGTCAGGTCCGGAAGGAAGCAGCAATAAGTAGATACTTTTGTGTGGAATGCTTTCCATAGAGGAATTTAGCTTCACACCATTTTTAATATTCTAGGGGGTGTAAGTTTTGGGGTATACAGCACTTTATAGAAAATTTAGACCTACAAAATTTTCGGAAATAGTAGGACAAGAACATATAAAAAAGACATTAAAAAATCAATTAATATCTGATAGAGTAGGACATGCATATTTATTTAATGGTGGTAGAGGAACAGGAAAAACAACAACGGCTAAAATTTTAGCAAGAGCTGTAAATTGCCTAAACCCTAAGGATGGGGAACCATGTAATGAATGTGAAATATGTAAAGGAGCATTAGATGGTTCACTTACAGATATAATCGAAATGGATGCTGCATCAAACAACAGTGTAGAAGATGTAAGAAGCATAAGGGAAGCAGTAAACTTTTTACCAACAAAAGCCAAATACAGAGTATATATTATAGATGAGGTTCATATGCTATCAACAGGAGCTTTTAATGCATTACTAAAAACATTAGAAGAGCCACCAGAACACGTAAAATTTATATTAGCAACAACAGAGCCACAAAAATTACCAGCAACAATTTTATCAAGATGTCAAAGATTTGATTTTAAAAGAATTTCAAATGAAGATATTGTAAAAGACCTAGAATATGTATGCAAGGAAAGTGATATAAAAATAACACCAAAAGCATTAGAACTAATTGCAGTTCTTGCAGAAGGTGGAATGAGAGATGCTTTATCAATTCTTGAAAGATGTAGTCAAGAAGGAACAGACGAAATAGATGAAAACAAAGTAAAAGATTTAATAGGAATTCCAAAAACAGTATTTATAAACAATATTGTAGAATCTGTTGTAAATGAGGATGTTGAGGGAACGTTAAATAATTTACAAGAAGTTATAGAAGATGGAAAAGATATAAATAATTTAGTTTGGGAAATTATTAAATACATAAAAGATGTTTTATTATATAAATCAACTGGAAAAACAGAATTATATAATGATGAAGAAATAGAA
>USOM01000035.1 GCA_900556345.1 uncultured Clostridium sp.
TTACTATAATTGCTACTATAACTAAAGCTACAATAGGTATTACTATTTTACAGTATTTTTTCATATTTTGCTCCTTTTCTTCTTTTTGCTCATATTTTTCAATTTCTTGTTGTTTTTCTGTAATTGTTGAATCTGCATATCCTGTACTATTATCTGGTACAGGTATATCGACTAATCTATCATAAACTGTATCATCTGCATTTGAAACTGTAGCAAATGATATAACTACAATTATTAGGCAAAATATTTTATAAATTTTTTTCAATTTAATATCCTTTCTTTTTAATAACTTAAATATTTATTTGCAACAAATCCTTTGGTTCCATCTGGTAGAATAATTTCATCCCAGCATAAATTGTTATAAAAATACTTATTTGTAACAATACGAGTTACCTTGGTTCCTGTTGATTTTTTCGTTATACTATCATACTCTGTACCAGGTCCTATTCTAATATTTACGTCATCTGAATTTATGTACATTGTATCATAACAATTTGTTTGATCTTCTATTGTTTGTAAATATTCTCCTGAACAATATCCTTTTTTCCCTGATGGTGTAACAACTTTTTGCCAACGATTTGATAATCTTTCAACTGAAAGCAAAACTGTTCCAGATGGAAGTTCTTCTAAAATATTACCTTTAGTTGAAGAAGTATCTCTAAGTTTCAACTTTGAACCATTTGTTACAACTTTTACACTTTTTGGTCCTTTTATTTCTGCTAACGGATTTTTTCCTGTACCTGTTGGTTTTGCAGAAGGAGTTGATGGCATATTTTCATATACGGGTATTATAAATTTCTTTTTATTATTAAATGTACCTGTTTGTTCATACGGCTTTTTCATTGTATTTGCTTCACTATAAGCTGCCGAAATATTTTGCATATATTGATTTTCATATAAAGCTCCACCACTTACAGGATTTACATCAAATTTATTCAAATATAATGTGTTTTGTTGTTTATTTATATATCTTTCTTTAATTATATTAATTCCACCCTCAAGACCTTTTTCCATACTGTCCCAACCTTCACGTTTTGCACGTTCTAAAGCTGTTTGAACATCATTTCCTACTCGTGCACCAATATTAAATGGATTAAAATATCTTTTTCCATCTCCTCCGTCCATATCTATTGTTCCAGAACCAGAACTTCCTTGTTCTTGGAATAATCTTGCTAAAATATAGTATGGATTTATATTTGTTCTTTTACAAGCTTCCATTACGTCATTTGTATAGTTTTGTAAAAATGTATTATTTACTTGGTATTGTATAGAATCAAATGTTGCTCCACTTTCCCAATAATTTGCTAAATCTTGAAATTGCAATACATTTGAGTCATTTAAGAAATTTCTTGCATCCATAAAATATTGAACTGCATTATAAGATGCTGATGCCCATCTACCACTTACATAAGGATCTTCTGAAATCCAATCACATTTATATGTATTTGTATCTATTAAGCTTTTTTGTTTATTGCTTCCTTCATATTCTGCTTTTACTGCTTCATTAAAATCAACACCTGTATAAAGTATTTCAAATTCCCAATTTGGGTGTTCACACATTAGGTTGTCAATTGTCTCTTGAATTCCTGGATATTTTGAATTATCAATTTCTACCCAAGTAGTGTTTGTAAAACAAAATAGCTGATTTGAGCTTCCTGTATTATCTTTTAGCTCAATTACAGAACCATTTTCAATTTTATTTTTTATGTTTAACATTAAGTCATAATTTGCTAAAGAATATATTCCTATACTTCCATTTCCAAAATCTCTAATTCCCCATTTCTGGCTTTCTGTATTTTTCCAATCATCTTGAGTAATTTCAGAACCACTTTGTATTTTTCCATTTTTGGCTGTTAAATATTTTCCACTATGTCCAAGCATTATTTTATAATAACCATTTTCATATTCAAGTTTTATTTTTTGCCATCTTGTATAATAATTTTGCCAAACCTGCACTCTTCCATTAGAATTTTGGTCTCCACCTGCAACTTCTAATACAATATTTGAATTTGATTTTGATTGTATTTGATATTTTCCATTTTCTACCAATTTTTCACTTTTATTTGATATTTTCTTTAAATTAAAGTTTTGACTGTTGTCATCTCTTTTTTCATATACTTCTACATTTGTCCCATTTTCACTATTTGAATTATGTAGAGTTAAGTATAACCATTGTCTTTTTCCTATTATATTATAATATCCATCTGAATTTTGATAAATTATCCATTTTTGGCTGTCTGTATCTGTATTTCTGGCCCATTGTGCGACATTTGTTCCATTTCCCCAACCACACATATCTAGTCTTTTTCCTGAATTAACTGGTATTATTTCATAATATCCATTTCCATCATATACAAGGTTGAATTCTTGTTCTGGGCAATTATTAAAGTCCCATAAATGAACATTTGCACCATTATCTGCACTACCACTATCTATTGATATGCTTTTATTAATATTTGCTGCACTTACAATTTTATAAGTTCCTTCTTCTATTGTTTTTTTAGGTTCTATTTTATCTTCTTCAATTTTTTCTATTGCAAATTCTTGTCCGCTTCCTCCATTTTTTTCATATACTTCTATATTTGTTCCATCTGCTGTTTCAGAGTTATGTGCTGTTAAATATAAATGATTTCTTTCAGATATAATGTAGTAATTTCCATTTGCATTTTTCTTTATTATCCATTTTTGACTATCTGATGATTGATTTTCATCCCATTGCTCTACATTTGTTCCATTTCCCCATCCACATACATCTAATCTTTTCTTAGAATTTATAGAAATTATTTCTGCATATCCTTGTGAAGTATATTTAATCTCAAATTGTTGATATCTTCTTTTTATATATTTTTGAATATTTACATTTGCACTATTTTCTGTACTTCCATCTTTAATAGAAACACTTTGTGTTGGCATGCTTGCAAGGCTTATTTTGTATTTTCCTTCTTCCAATTTGTCAATTTTTTCAAGTGAAAATTCTTGTCCATTTCTATTGTTTTTTTCATATCCTTCTATATTTGTCCCATTAGTGTAATTTGAATTATGTGCTGTTAAATACAAATTTTGTCTTTTTGATATTAAGTTATAATTGCCTTCTGCATTTTTATATACAATCCATTTTTGACTATCTGTGTTTTTATTTTCGGTCCATTGTTCAATATTTACACCATTTCCCCAGCCACATACATCTAATCTTTTTCCAGAATTTGTAGCAATTATTTCATAATATCCATTTCCGTCATATACAAAGTTAAATTCTTGTTCTGGGCAATTATTAAAGTCCCATAAATGAACATTTGCCCCATTTTCCGTACTTCCGCTTGCTATAGATACACTTTGGCTTTCATGACTTGCCATTGAAATTTTGTATATTCCATCTTCTATTGTTTTTTTAGGAACAATTTTTTCATTTTTTACTTTTTCTAATATAAATTCTTGTCCACTTCCTCCATTTTTTTCAAATCCTTCTATATTGGTTCCATCTGCCGAATTTGAATTATGTGCTGTTAAGTATAAAAATCCTCTTTGTGATATAATATTATATTTTCCATCTGCATTTTTCATTATTACCCATTTTTGACTATCTGATGTAATATTTTCACCCCATTGCTCAATATTTACACCATTGCCCCAGCCACATACATCTAATCTTTTTCCAGAATATAATGAGATTATTTCTACATATCCTTGAGAATTATATTTTATTTTAAATTGTTGCTGTCTTTTGTTTGCATATTTTTGTATATTTACATTAGCTCCATCTTTTTCGTCTATACTATCTACTGTAACACATTGTGTAGGCGAATTTGCAAGACTTATTTTATATGTACCTTCTTCTGTTTTTTCTACTTTTTCTAATATAAATTCTTGTCCACTTCCACCATTTTTCTCAAATGCCTCTATGTTTGTTCCATCTGTCAAATTTGAATTATGTGCTGTTAAATATAAACCTTGTCTTTGAGATATTATGTTATAATTTCCTTTTTCATTTTTTTGTATTTTCCATTTTTGGCTATCTGAGCTAGGGTTTTTTGACCATTGTTCTATATTAGTCCCATTTCCCCAGCCACACATATCTAGTCTTTTTTCTGAATTTACAGCAATTATCTCATAATATCCTTGTCCATCAGATACTAATTTAAACTCTTGATATGGCATACCTTCATATTTGTTAATTTGTACATTAGCACTATTTCCAGTACTTCCATTTGCTATTGTTACACTTTTTGTTTGGTCCTCTGCTAATACTATTTTGTATATCCCATCTTCAACTTTCTTTTCGTCTGTTACAGCTATTGCTTGAGAATTTGCACCTATTAAAGTTAATGGAATAAATAATAATATAGTTATTAATAATATGCTTATTTTTTTCATCTTCTGCTAACCTCCTTTTAATTATCTTTTAATAATTGAATTGTAGCATTTATAAATTTATTAGAATAATTTCTTTCAAGTACTTGATTGTGATTTTGTACTTCTGGCAATTCCAAAAGCATAGATCTTGTATTTGCTATTGTTCTTGCCCATTGAATGAAGTAGCCACTACCATAAGTTCCAATATGTTTGCTTATTCCAAATTGATTTCTGTAATACCATCCAATCCCACTATCTCCTATTGTTTCATTTAGCCATCCATGGACATCTATTACAATATTTTTGCTTCCAGTATTAGATAATACAAAATTTCTTAAACTTTCTGCTTCAAATGCTTGTAAAGGTTGTGTTCCATTATAATTTCTTGAGGATTTAGTTGTTGATTTATAATTTACAGGGAAACATCTATTCATATCTATTCCTTTATTTTCATTTGCCCAACTATAAATTGTTGTTCTGCCTGGTCCATTATTTGTCCAACCATTATGTTGTCCATCTGGATTTGATGCTGGAAGAATATAAATTGTCCACTTATCTATTAAATCTACTGGCATATTTTGTTTCATATATGAATAAAATTCATCTGCTATATAGGTTAGTTCTGAACCATCTCTATAGTAAGAATCTTCAAATCCATGTATTGAAAAGTTTAAAAATAATTTTTCACTTCCATTTCCTACTTTATAAAATTTTAAATATTCTCCGCCACTGCCATTTCCTTTTACTTTAAGTCCTGACCATCCATAAGTTCCTTCTTGTGCATATCTTTCATAATATCTTTCTAAATGAAATTTTTCTGTTTCATCTTGAGTTTTATAATTCAAATTTAAAACTGAACCATTACTTATATTTTCATTAACATTTAAAGCATACATCCAGCTAGATAATGGATATATAGAAATATTATCATTTCCATTATCTCTAATTACCCATTTTTGGTTTTCTCCCCAGTTAAAGTCATATTGCATAACTTCTGAGCCTATCGAACTTCTATCATATTTTACTGTCAAGCTTTTTCCACTATGATTTAGCCCTATTTTATAGAATCCATTTTCATATTTTATTGTTACTTTTTGCCATGCTGTATCAAAATTTTGCCAAACTTGTAATCTTCCACAATTATCCCAATTTCCACCTGCTGCTTCTACTACCATATTTCTATTAGAATTAACCATCATTTTGTATGTGCCATCTTCTACAGTTTTTTCACTTTTTGTAGCTATTTTTTCTATTTTAAATTCTTGTCCGTCACTTTCATTTTTCCAGCACGCTTCGATATTTGCTCCATCTGAAAAATTAGAATTATTAACAGTTAAATAAAGACCTTGCCTTTTTGATATTATGTTATAATTTCCCTTAGAGTTTTTAACTATTTTCCATTTTTGACTATCTGTGTTAGGATTCTTAGACCATTGTGCTATATTGGTTCCATTTCCCCATCCACATACATCTAATCTTTTTCCAGAGTTTACAGCTATTAACTCATAATAACCGTCATTTTCGTCATATACTAAATTAAATTCTTGTTCTAAACAATTATTAAATTCCCATAAATGAACATTAGCATTATTATCTGAGCTACCTCTATCTATTGATATACTTTTATTTCTATTGTTTGCACTTACTATTTTGTAAGTTCCTTCATCTATTATTTTATTTGACTCTATTTTTTCTAAATAAAATTCTTGTCCATTTTCTCCGTTTTTCTCATGCCCTTCAATTTTGGTACCATTTGAGGAATTTGAGTTTTGAGCTGTTAAATATAAATTTTGTCTTTTAGATATAATATTAAAGTTTCCTTTTTCATTTTTTATTATTGTCCATTTTTGACTGTCTGTTGAATTATTTTCAGTCCATTGTTCAATATTTACACCATTACCCCATCCACATACATCTAATCTTTTTTCAGAATGTACTGGGATAATTTCACAATAACCTTCACTGTCATATCTAATTTCATATTGCTGTTTAGCTGTATCTTTATATGTATTTAATTCTATCCCAACACCATTTCCAATTTTTCCATTTTTTACAGATACACTTTTTGTCTTTGAATTTGCTAAAACTATTTTATATCTTCCATTTTCTGGAGTTTCTATTTTTTCTAGTTTGAATTTTTGTGATTTTTTTTCGTCTTTTTCGTTTCCTATTAAATTTATTTTATTTTCCGAAGATGTTTCATCTGCAGTTAAATATAAATTTTGTCTTTTTCCTATTATATTGTAGGTTTCATCTTCATTTTTTGACATAGTAAACTGTTGGCTATCTGATGTAGTATTTTCACCCCATTGCTCAATATTTACACCATTTCCCCAGCCTGCAATATCAATTCTTTTTCCAGAATTAACAGGAATTATTTCACAATATCCCTCTTTATCATATTTTATTTTAAATAATTGATTTACATTATTATTATATTTTTGTATACAAACATTTGCTCCATTGCTTGAGCTTTCATTTTCTATAGTTACACTCTTTTCTGGAGAGTCTGCTAAAATTATTTTATAAATTCCTTCACTAATTTTTACATTACTTTTTTTATCACTTTTTTCTGTTGCATACGAACTTACTTGAAATAATATTGCTAAAATTATTGTTATGACAAAAGTTGCTTTTACTAAAACTTTTTTCATCATTTTTCCTCCTAATTTTTTTAGATTTTTGTAAAATTATCTCGATAAAATACTACCACAAACACATACAAAAGTCAATTGAAAAATATTCTAATAAACAAGAAAAATGAGCATATATACTTTAATATACATACTCATTTTTTTATTATTTAATTATCTTATTTTGTGGTAAATTTTAATCATAAATCTCCACACTGGCACCTGCCATAATTTTTCTTTAAGCAGTTCTTTTCTAGAATTAAGTCCAAAAGCTGAATAATTTTTTCCATATACTTTTCTTTCATATTCACTACATTCCCACTTATATTCTAGCTCATCACTTTTGAAATTAGCAGTAATTAATTCTTTTGTAATATCCTTATTTTTTGAAAGGCCATAACCATTTTCTATTTTCTTCTTCGAAGGATTTTTATGAGTTTCTTCAAAAATACTATCCATCTTTTCAATCATCTTACTTATTGTAAAATCCTCACAAATTCTTTTTCTACAATTTGATTTATAAGTTTCTAAATTGTCTAAAACCTTGTTTATTGCTTTAACATAACTATTTATTTCTTCAGGACTATATTTTTCTAAATAAACATCTTCTTCATTTTGCATTAATT
>USOM01000036.1 GCA_900556345.1 uncultured Clostridium sp.
AAGGCTTTCATTCCTATGTGTGCCTTTGAGCGAAGCGAGAAAGGAATGGAATTTTTTATGGCAGAAGATAATATTTCAAATATTATTAATAACTTTAAAAATATGCTAAATAATACGGATAATTCTGATAAATCTAATAATTCAGATGTCAAAAATGATTCTCAAAACCTAAATATAACACCAGAAATGATTGGTAATTTAGCTAATATTTTAAAAAGCAATTCTCAAGATAATTCTTCTGCTAATTCGAGCTCTTATAATGCAAATAGTTCTTCAAATTCCGATAATTCCGAAAATAACAATAGTTCTTTTGCTAGTAATATAGATTTTGAAACTATTTTGAAAATTAAAACGATTATGGAAACTCTTAATAAAAAAGATGACCCAAGAAGCAATTTGCTTTATTCTCTAAAACCTTATCTTAGAGAAAGTAAGCAAAAAAAATTAGATCAATATGTGAATTTGTTTAAAATTACGCAAATTTCTAATTTGTTCAAAAATGAAAAAGGAGATAAAAGCTGATGCCCATTTTTCGTTATCCCTTTTTTTATAATAATTATTATGGTAATTACTATAATAGACCATATTCAAGCAAGCAAGGTTATCTTTCTAAGTCTACGGATAATGGTAATTTTCATAATTCTTTACATAATAATTCTAATAAGTATCAGGATAATTCTTCAATTAATTTTGATTCTTCACATACAGAAAGTGATGATTCGAACATAAAAAATAATTCAAAAAAATCAGATTCTGGTTCAGAATATTTTTTTGAATTATTTGGTTTGAAACTTTATTTTGATGATATTTTGTTAATTTGCTTAATTTTCTTTTTGTATCAAGAAGGTGTGAAGGATGATGAACTTTTTATTAGTTTGATTTTGTTGCTTTTGAGCTAGTCAATCACAACTTTATCATCCTCAATATAAACATAAGCTTGTCTATGTAAAGGTTCTTCATCTCTGTCAATTTCTCTAACAATATTAGCAATACGAAGTTGAACAGTGTCAAGTTTACCCGCTGCAATGATTGCTTTTGTATTTCCTTTTGCGCCTGCATGAGCTAGGCCCCTAAGTGTTCCAAGAACCACTATATTGTCTGCTGCAACAACTTCTGCTCCTGAGTTTACATCACCTATTATTACAATACTTCCATCTTCTTCTATTTTTTGTCCAGATCTTAATGAACCTCTATGGAATTTTGTTTCTGATATTGATACTTCTTGTATAAATGTTTTTTTAATATTGTGTAACCCTAATTCTTTTGGCATATCAAAATCAACATCTACCTCTAATTTTTCTTTGATTATTTCTTCAATTTCATCCATTTCCTTGTTTTTTAGCACTTTTCCTGTAATCATTATTGGTGTTTTTTCTTCTTTATATATCTTTTGTAATTGTGATGCTTTTTTCCTTATTTGTGGTATTATATCTTCAATTTTTGCCTCTGGATGTATTTTTATAATTACCAAATTATTTTTTTGACTTACATTTATACAATTTCTCATTATTATCTCCTTCTATTGTATTGCTTCTACATAGCCTGTTGCTTGATTTGATTCTTGTATTTCATTTGAATTTATATTCATTCCAAAGTATTCTGCAATTATCTCTCTTGCAACTTCTGCTGTATAAAATCCGTGTCCACCATTTTCAACCATTACTACAACTGCTATTTCTGGGTCGTTAAATGGTGCAAAACCTGCAAACCACGCATTTACATTTGAACCAGCTTCTGCAGAACCTGTTTTTCCTCCAACTTCTATATTGAAGTTTTTAAATACACTACTTGCTGTTCCTCCTTCTTCTGTAACTGATCTCATTCCTTCTAATACTGCATTTATATTTGTGCCTGAGAAGGTTAAATTTTCTGTATTATCATCATCTAATCCTAATTTTTCTTTTACATATTCATTTATTTCTGTTTTTGAACTTTCAGTTCCATCTGCATTTAATATTCTTTTTATTAATGTTGGCCTTATTTTATTTCCGCCATTTGCTACCATTCCTATGTATTTTACTAGTTGAATTGGTGAAAAACTGTTATAACTCTGTCCTATAGCTGCTTGTAAAGTTTGACCTGATGACCATGTTTCATTTACTTTTTTTGCTGCTTCTGGTGATGCTAATGTTCCTGATGTTTCACTTGGAAGTTCTATTCCTGTTTTTCTTCCTAATCCAAAGTAATTTGCATATTTGTCTAATGTTTCTATTCCCATTCTGTTTCCTGTTTCGTAAAAGAAATAGTTACAAGATTTTTCTATTGCCCCTGAAACATCTAGATATCCATGTCCTCTATGGTAGCTATTGTAATACCAACATCTTGGTTGATAATCTCTGTATCTTGTATATATACCTGTATCATTTATCTTTTCAGTCGTTGATATTACTCCTGATTCAAGTCCTGCTAGTGCTGTTACCATCTTGAATATTGAACCAGGCGCATAAGAACCAGATATTGCTTTATTAAATAGTGAATTGTTTTCTTTTATTTGATTGTATTCTGCCACACTTATTCCACCTACCCATGCATTTGGGTCATAATCTGGATTGCTTGCCATTGCAAGTATTTCTCCAGAGTGTACATCTATTACAGCAACACAACCTCCTTTTGCATCATATCTGTTTGAAAATCCACCATTTCTTATTTTTTCTATATTATTTTTTAAAGCTGTTTCCGCAACTTCTTGTAATTTCGAATCTATTGTTAGTACAACTGTTGAGCCTTGCTCTGGAGCTTTTGTAACGGTTTCACCTGTTACTGTTCCATCAACTGTCATTTCTATTTCTTCTTTTCCTTTTTTTCCTCTTAAGTAATTTTCAAATAATGATTCTATTCCTGTTCTACCAACATAATCATCATTTTCATATACATCTTGTTCTTCATTGTATTCTTTTTCACTTATTTTTCCAATATATCCTAATATATGTGATGCCAAACTTCCATAATTGTATTTTCTTGAACTTTGTGTAGTTATTGTAACTCCTGGAAAATCCGAATTTCTTTCGCTAATTTGCGCAACCACATTTCTTGATACATTTTCTGCAAGACTTAGTGGTTTTGTACTACTATAGCCTTTTGTTGACATTTCATATCTAATTGATATTATTTTTCTTGCTTCTTTTATATTCTCTGATGTTATACCATATCTTTTTACAAAATATGCAATTGTATCTTCTACACTTGTATTTTCTGCTAATTTATATTTGGCAAGCCATTTTTTTAAGGTATCTCCTTCTATTGTATAACTTGTACATTCATCATTTACTGGGAAATTATTAGGATATCCCACTTGATTATTTTCAAATAAATTTATAATGTTTAAAATACATTTATTTAATGTTTCATCATCTGATTTTGTTTTATACATTTCTATATTAAATGAACTAGTTGTTGTTGCTAAAACACTTCCTGATCTATCTAAAATTTCTCCTCTTGAGGCTTCTAATATACTTTCTCTAGAGAGTCTTGTATTCGATATTTCTCTGTATTGAGAGCCTTTTATAATCTGCAGCTCAAATAATTTTATTATTAATATAATTCCTATAATGTATACTATAATAGTTAAAATATTAAATCTAAAATTTGTATGTTCCTTTTTTATTTTTCTTTTCAATATTTCACCTTCTCTTGCAAATTTATTTAGAGCTGTTTAAAAATATCTTGTTAAGATTTTATTTCCTTTATATTCTTCTTCTATTGCGTATCCAAATTTTTGTATTAATGGATATAATATTATTGTTATTATAATATTATATAATGTTTCAATTAATAGTATTTTTATAAAACTAATTATTTCGATTGAATATCCATATATTACACATCCTATTAAATATGCACCTATTTCGTAAATAAAAGTACTTGCTACAACCATTATTATTATTGTTATTCTGCTTTCTTTTGAGAAATTTTTGTCAAACATTCCTCCAATAAAGCCAACTGTCCCTAGCATTATAGCTGTAATCCCTACTTTTCTCCCTATAAATAAATCTAGCATTATTCCGTATACCTATTCCAAATGTCATTCCTGCGGTTCTGCTATAAAAAAGTCCTATAAAAAGTATATATATTACAAATAAATTTGGCATTACTCCGTGCAATTTTTAACCAAGAGAATAGGTTTATTTGTAGAAAATATATAATTATAAATGATATTACTAAAAATATATTTATTAATACTTTTTTCACTTTCCTATCCTCCCTTTTTGTTAATTTGTTATTACTAAAACTGTTTCTAATTTGTTGAAATTTACTGCTGTTTCAACCATAGCATATCTATCATTTAAGTTGTTTGTATTTACTACTTTAGATATTTTTCCTATGTAAATTCCCTTTGGATATATTCCTCCAAGTCCAGATGTTTCTACACTATCCCCCTGTGCAACCGTTGCATCTGTTGGAATATATACCGCTTTTAAATTATTATGTTCTTCTAATTGACCTTTACATACTACACTGTCTCTTGATGAACTTAAAATACTACTTGTATTACTAGATGAATCTATAATTGTTTGTACTTTTGATGTTGTATCTGTTGCTGATATTACATAACCTACTAATCCTTCTGATGCAATTACAGTCATATTTTCTTTTATTCCACTTTTAGTTCCCGCATTTATTACTATTGTTTTTGAGTAATTACTAATATCTCTGCTTATTACATCTGCTGCAACAGTTTTATAGTCTGTATATTTTTTTGTTAAGTCAAGATATTCTTTTAATGTTTGGTTTTCTGCTTTGATGGTTTCTAATTCTCTTAAGGTTTCTTCTAATTGATTATTTTTAGTTTTTAATTCATCATTTTCTGTCTTTAGTTCATTTATATTTGTAAAAAAAGATGAGTTTCCATGTATTTTATTTTTTACATAAGTTAATCCATTTTGCAATGGATTAACTAGTTTATTTGCTACATTTTCTACATAAGATAAATTACTGTTTTCTGTATTTGTTAAAATAACTAACAATATTAATATTATTATAGTTACTATTATTCCTATTATTTCGCCTTTTTTATTTTTATACATAATAATTTATCCTTTCTTTTTTCTATCTTCTTTTTCTACTATTTACTAAAACTGTTTTTAGTCTTTCTAAATCTTCTAATGTTTTTCCTGTTCCATTTACAACACATTCTAATGGTGAATTTGCAACATATACAGGCATATTGGTTTCTTGACTTAGTAATTTGTCTAAGTTTTGAATCAAAGCTCCTCCTCCTGCTAAATATATTCCTTTTTCTACTAAATCTGCTGCAAGCTCTGGTGGTGTTTTTTCTAATGTTTGTTTTACAGTTTCTACTATTTTTGCAATTGATTCAGCTGTTGCTTCCATTATTTCAGATGATTTAACTGTTATATTTCTTGGAAGTCCTGTTGTTAAGTCTCTTCCCCTTATCTCCATTGGCATATCAGTCATAAGTGGTGTTGCACATCCTATTTGCATTTTTATTTGCTCTGCTGTTGTTTCTCCTATTGATAGGTTTTCTTCTCTTCTTATATAATTTACAATATCTTCGTCTAGTTCGTCTCCTGCAATTCTTAAGGAATTGCTTACCACTATTCCTCCAAGTGATATTACTGCAACTTCTGTTGTTCCTCCACCAATATCAACTATCATACTTCCACTTGGTTCTGTTATATTTATTCCGGCTCCTATTGCTGCTGCCATTGGTTCTTCTATAATATAAACTTCTCTTGCTCCTGCTTGTATTATAGATTCCTCAACTGCACGTTCTTCAACCTCAGTAATACCAGATGGTACGCCAACTACTACTCTAGGTCTACCTATACTATATCTTGATGATACTTTTTTTATCATATTTTTAAGCATTAGACCTGTTGCTGTAAAATCTGCTATTACACCATCCTTCATTGGCCTTACGGCTTTAATATCTTCAGGAGTTCTTCCTAGCATTTCTTTTGCTTCATATCCTGTTGCTTTTATTTCTCCTGTTTTTCTATCTATTGCAACAACTGATGGTTCTTTTAGGACTATTCCTTTTCCTTTTAATGTCATTAGGATATTTGCTGTTCCCAAATCTATTCCTATATCTTTTGAACCAAATGTAAATAGTTTCATTTTTTCTACTTCCCTTCTAATTTTGTTTTCCATTTTTCAATTGTTTTTATACTCGTATATTCTCCTTTTCCAATTACTATGTGGTCTATTAGTTTTATTCCTAGCATATTTGCTGATATTTCTAACTTTCTAGTAACATCTATATCTTGCAAGCTTGGTCTTGAGCTTCCACTTGGATGGTTGTGTACAAGTATTATTTTAGGTGCATTTATTTTTACTGCTTCTGACAATATGTCTTTCATTCCTATGTTTACAAAATTATTTCCACCTATTGCTATATCTTTTATTTTTAATATATTGTTTTTGTTGTCTAGCAATACTATTTTTGCTATTTCTCTTTTTTCGTATTGCATTTCATTCATTAGTATTTTTACAATATCATTTGGTTCTTTTATTTGTGTTTTTTTATAGTTTGATGGTTTGTTCATTCTGTTTGCGAGTTCACATATTGCTTTGAGCTGGATAGCTTTTACTCTACCCATACCTTTTATTTTTGTTATTTCTTCTATGCTTAAATCTCTTAAAAATGATAAACTCGTTTCATCATACATTTCATTTAATTTTAAAATTTTTCTTGCTATATCAACACTTGTATATTCTTTTGTTCCTGTTTTTATTATAATTGCTAATAATTCTGCATTGCTTAAGCTTTTTTCACCATATAATTCTAATTTTTCGTATGGTCTTTCACTCTGAGGTAATTCTTTTATTGTCAATTTTTCTTCCTTTCCGCCCCTTAAGTTACCTCTTTTTATTTACTAAATTTTTCTGTAAATGAATATTGCAAGTGCCATTCCAATTATACTTGCGATATTTATTTTTATTGAAAATGCAAATGTTATGCTTAATATACTTAAGTTTAATACAAATGGACTCTCTAATCCAAATTCCTGTCCAAATGATAACCACCATAGTCCATTTACATTTGCTGCTAAATCTCCCAATAATCCACCAATTACTAGTCCACTTAAAATAAATATTAATAATATCCAAAAACTTTTATCTCTTGCAGCCATTTTTTCCTCCTTTGTTTTCCTTACGGATTTTTGCGTTTATAAGACTTTTATATTATATATTCATTTTACATTTTTTTCAAGCAAATTGTAGATTTTTTTTATTTTTTGTGTTACAGTCTATATTACCATATTTTGTTTCTTTAAATCTATTAATTTTCGTAGTATAATGTACATAGTAGATTAAAAAGAAACAATATATGTTTTTATAGCATATAATTGTTAGGAGGATTTCTAATATGAAAATTGAAAAACTTACTGATAATAAAATTAGAATCATTATAGATTTAGATGAATTATCCGAAAAAAATATTGATGTTAATAGTTTAATTAAAAATAATGATAAAGCACACGTGCTTTTCCAAACTATTCTTAATGAAGCAGAAAAACAAGTAGGATTTAAAGTTCAAAATTGTAAATTACTTGTAGAGGCATTTTCCACAACCGATGGATATGTTGTTTTTACTTTAACAAAATATAAAAATG
>USOM01000037.1 GCA_900556345.1 uncultured Clostridium sp.
TTTATATCTATAACTCCATATTTATCATTTTTAGATACTAACATTTTTCCCTCTGTTGGTGATAGGTTTTCTATAGAATCGTAAATGTTGTCTGTTATTTTTTTGCCATCTGTATTTATTAATCCATAAAGTCCATCTTTGCAATAAATTAATGTACTTTTTTCGTATGCTAATGTACTTGCTACACTTTTTAATTTTATTGGTTCAATATCTTGATATTCTGTAAATATTTTTTCATTTTTAGAATTTATTATTTCTGTTTTTTGACCATTGTAGCATACAAATACGTCTTTTTGTGGATTTGGTAATACTATGTTTGTATAATTTGCATCTATTACTTTTTTTCCATCTTTGTCTATTATTCCATATAGATCATTTTCCTGGTAAATGTAGTAATTGTATTCTTCTACACTTGCTATTTCGTAGTTATATTTTTGTGTGTTTATTTTTTTTGCTATAAATATACCTGCTAAAATTATTAATATTATAAGTATTGCTATCAAAATCTTTTTCTTCATTTTATTTCCTCTTTTCATTTTGATTATTCTTTTATTATAATACAATATATATTAAATAATTTCAAGTGTTTTTTTCGTGAAAAGAAACGGTCCCAATACAAAAAATTGCCCTCTTTGTTTCTTTCCAAAAAGGACAATTTTTATTTATTTAATTATAAAACAAATTTCTTTATTACTACAACTCCTCCTGCTATTACTGCAAGTGATCCTGCTATTACTATGAATATTGTATAACTCTTGTTTTTACCTGTTGGTGGTGTTATTGTAATTGTTGAATCAGAGTTATCATTTTCACTTGTTCCTCCTTGAGCAACTTTTTGGCTATCTCCAGCCTTATAACTTCCCATAGCACTTACATATTGAGTTGTGTATGTTGGATTAGTTATTCCTATAATTTCTGAGTAACTTAGCCATCCTAAATCGTTAGTTGTATTCGTACTTGGTAATAGTTTGTTTACTGTTACTGTGTAATCAGCCTCAGAGTTTCCTCCTCTTACTGCTTCTGGTATTATATATTGTGTACTTGCTTTTAAAACTTGATCTTTATAATCCTTTTGATTTTCTTCCATAACACCATCTACATAGTAATTTTCTTTCGAGTAGCCATCGTTGTTTGTATATTCATTATTTGCTACATCTATTTTATCTTCTGCTGCTGTTGTATCTACATAATTACATTGTTTGTATGATAAATAGTCTACTATTTTTGTAACTGCTGTACCCACAGGTTCTGAAGAACCTTTTCGTCCAAATCTGTAATATTCGCTTGACGCATAATCTATTTCTGATTTGTTCTTTGCTGTTATTTTGTATGTTACTGTTACAGTAGAACCAAATAAGTTTGTATAGTCTGTTTCTATTTTTGCATATGATTTGGTTACTCCTGTTAAGAATTCTGATACAGTTTTTATCTCTGGATTTCCATTAATTAGGTTTGTTCCATTTGATAATGTAAGTTTTACATTTTTTATTGATTTTTCTAGTTGTATGTCTAAATGTGGTCTTTCTATTATACCAAAATTCATTCCTGTGCAGTTTGGTTTGAATGGGTAATCATAGTCTTTGTTGCGTTCTTTCAAATATTCAAAGTTTACATCTATAGCTTCTGAAAGTGCTTGTATTTGTCCTTGATTGAATTTTACTTTTGAACTATAATTAATCTCCTTTTGAGATTCTGTTCTCATTTTTATTATCTCTGTATCTGATTTTCTTCCATTCTCGTCAATATAATATTTATCTGTTGCAATTGAGTTTGTTCCTCCCATAACATCTAAGTACCAGTTTTCTTGTGAATAATTTGTTGCTGCACCAGTTAATATTGTAGACTTATAGTCCATTATACTTATATTATTTGCTCCTCCATTTACTATAACTTGTGTTCCATTACTATATGTAAATCTTAAATAATATTCTCCAGTAACTACACCTTTTAACTCATATGTTCCATCATTCTTTACATCCACTTCTCCTTCTTGTGGAGTAAATTTCCATATATTTCCTTCCTGTCTTAAGTAATTTCCTTCTGTACTATATAACTTACTTACAGATTCATCATTTTTATTTAAAAGTGCTACTTTAACTGCTTTTACCTTTCTCTCACTATTATCATACAATCCATTTCCTACTCTCGTATGATCTCTCGCAGATTCTGCTGTTTGAGTGTCCTCAAATACATTTCCAGAAATAGTTCTTTGTTCTGCTAAAGTTAATCTTAATGTTATTGTTCCACTACTTAATTCTTGATTTGCTGTTCTATGTTCATGTTTTACTCTATATGGACTTGGTTTATATCCCCAACTATAATCATATCTTTCATATTCATGGTATCCGTTTGCTATTGCCACTGTTGCACAATCTTTGTATATATTTGGATTAAATTTTGAACCTTCGATTATTTGTTGTAATCCCGAATCTTTTACCTTAAATTGGATTGGAATTGTTACATTACCTCCAGGTCCTATTGGACTTATTGAGTTTTTATATTTTACATTTCCTCCACCATTTCCTTGCCAGTTGCCATCACTTATTTCATACAATTCAGAATTGAATGTATTTGTTAATGATGTTATTTTTAAAAATTTCTCCATATATACATCTTCAATATTTATTGTCATTGTATTTGTTATTGTTATATTGTAATTAACATATACTTCAAATTCACTGCCACTGCCTCTAACCCTATTATATGCTATATCTGATGGATATAATTTTTGTGTAAACGACGATGATGAATTTTGAATTGCTACTCTATCATATATACCCGGATTTTGAGGTATATCTTGTACAATTGCTTTCTTACCATATTCGTATGTAAATTGGTAATTGCCTTTCTTCAATATTACCTTGTCAAGATTTTCTATTATTGAATATTCTTGATTTACCTTCTTCATCAATCCTAAATTTAATGTTTCTATTGTATAATTATCATCATTATAATATTTCGCTATACTTTCTTCTAATGTACTTGCATCTGGTATTGTAGTTGCTATTCCTGAACCTGTTGCATAGCTATCGTTAGCCCATTCATGGCTTTCCAATGCTCTTGATGCATTTCTACTTTCAACTGCTAAATCAGCTCTAACTGTTGAATATGTACCATTGTCAAATGTAAATCTTACCATATAGTCTCTTAAATCCCAATATAGTACCTGTTTAAAGAATGTAAAGCTATAACTTCCATCGCTTCCTGTAGTTGTACTTTGTAATACTGTTCCGTTTTTCTTTATAAATTCTACCTTTATTCCAGATAATTTTTGGTCTCCACTTCCGAAAACATTATCAAATCCATTTGCTTTTCCAGATGGGTTTTCTTGCCATACAAATCCTGTTACGTGTCTTATCCATTTTTTATTGTTTCTTGTAAGCTTAACGCTGGCAACATTATTGTCCTCTTTTCCTGCTGAATTTACTCCAACATTATATGATCCACAATCTACCCAAGTAGGATGAGATGAATCTGAACCATAATTATCTTGTTGAGTTATATCATATCCTTTTGGTGTTTTATATTCCCAAACATGATATTTACCTCTTTTTATTCCTGATAATTTTAAACTCTTTGTTACTGTTATTGATGATGGACTATTTTGATATTTTGAATCTTTTGTTAACCAAGTTCCATCTTGATATTGTATATAGAAATATGCCGTTAAGTTTTGATCAGTCTTATCAGGATCTTTTTTCTCTACTGTTAAAGAATATGCTTTTTTATTTTTTATTGTTGCCTTTGCTTCATAGGTTGAACTTCCCTTCTTACAGCTTATAGTCTTTGTTATTGTTTTATCTGACTTATAATATAAATTCTTAGATTCTACTTCTTTTACTGTAAATGTTTGAGATGTATCATACATTCTTATATTTTTGATACTTATCTTACCATTCGAATTTGTATATATTGTTGTTGCCGTACTCGTCTGACTTCCGTCCGATTTTATATATTTTTTGTGTGCATTATCATATATAGTAAATCCTATACCCTCTATTCCTGTTCCATCATCTGTGTCAACTTTGCTTAACTCTAAGTCTACATATTTTTGATTGTAGAACTTAAATGTAACTTTTGTTGGCTCGCTTCCATCTCCTCCTTTTACAACTGCTTTTTTGGTAGTAGTTGTTCTTGATAATAATGATTGTAAATCTAAATTGTAGTTATCTGGTGCACTTGTTTCTGTTACTGTATATGTATCTGGTGGTAATCCTTTTACTGTTTGTTTTGGTGTTACATTTGTTGCTACTACATGTCCAGCAGAGTCTTTTACTGTAAATCTTGCTCCACAAGTACTTGAAAGTTCATAATCTGAGCCATCACTTTTTTTCTTTTCATTATCATATTTTCTTATTATTAATGATCCTGCATATACTGGTCCCCAAGATACTGATTTTGAGCCATCTTCTTCTGATGTTGTAGTACTTGTTGTATGCTTTCCAGCTGTTTGGCAAGCCCCTGCAGATGTTGAAATATTTTGGTTACTACCATTTTGGTGTTGTCCTGAAATGCTTACACAACTTGCACTATAATCATTTCTCCAGTTTTTAGTTACTTTAGTAGCTTTACCTACTGTAACATTTACCGTAACACTTGTTACTGCTGTTACTGTTTTAGGAACTTTTACATAAAATGTTTTATTCTTTCCTGATGTCCATGATATAGCATTTCCACTCGCATCACAAATACTTGCTGATCCAGTTCCAGCAACTGTCGCTGTTATAGATGAACCTTTTATAGAATAATTACATTTTACTTTATATGGTCCAACTATATTATAACTAGAATTCAAATAAGTAAATTTCTTTGAAGTGTCTTCTTTAGTTAATGTTATTGTTTTTAGAACTGATGTACTACTACTCGTTACATAGCTTCCAGTTGATGTACACCAATAGGTATGATCTGCAACTGCGCATTGGTGTGCTCCTTCCCAAGTACAATGCCAACCATTACTTAACTGACCGTTAGCACCTACCCAGTTAATTGTCTCATACCATCCTGCATTACTAACAGTTGTTCCAATTAACACTGTTGCCATTATCATCATCATTATTGTAGGGAATTTCTTATTATATTTTCTTATTACTCTTATAAGTAAATATACTCCTCCACCAATTAAAATAATTATCAATGTATTTCTATATAATCCTGTACTTACAGAAATAAGTATGTCTGCAGAATCGTAGTCATCTTCACCTTGTACTTTATTTCCTGCTGTTGAATCTACATCTTTTAAGTTTTTAGCATTACTACTTTTTGTTATTTCTGCACTATTTTTTGTAATTCCAACAGAATTACTTGTTACTGTTTTTGTTAAATATAATTTTAATGTTTTACTTTCCCCAGGTGCTAAAGTTTTTGAAGCTAAAGATGTATTTTTTAAACTTCCATCTTTATTAACAGTCCATCCATTGCTGTTAGAATCATCTAATGTTAAACCATCTGGAAGATAATCTGTAACTTCATTTGCATATCCTTCAAGTGTTCCTTCATTTGTTACTATTATGTTATATTCTATTTTTACAATTGAACCTTCTAATTGTTTCTTTGGAATTTCTACTTTTGCAAGTGAAGTATTTTTATAGCTATATTCTTTATCTCCCTTAGAATTACTTACTGTTACTTTACTAATATTTTTCTCTAGTTTTAAGTCAAATACTTTATTCTCAATTAATCCTAAATCTATATTTTCCAAATCTTTATTTAGTTGTAAAATATCTGTAATTCCAACTTCTTTTGCTACGCCATCAATTGTAACTTGAGATTTATTAGCATCATTATTTAATCCTTCATCTACACCTTTAGCCTGATATTTTGTAATCTCGTATTTAGATGTATCATATTCGAATAAACAATAATATCTTCCTGATGGCATATTTTCAAACTTATATTCACCATTATTATTTGCTTGTACAACCATCTTTTTATTGTCTATTGTAACTATTGAATTAGTTTCTGCATTAAACAATTTTACTGTTATTCCATTTAGTCTCTTTTCGTTTTCTATTCTTCTTCCGTCTCCATTTTCGTCTAACCAAGTAATACCACTTATGCTATATGTTGCATTTGAATTATTGCCATTATTATTGTTGTAACCATTATCATTATTGTCTCCACTATTATTGTTATTATCTCCACTGCTGTTTCCGCCATTATTATCATCACTATTGTCACCTTGATTATTATTGTTGTTATTATCATTGTTATCATTGTCATTGTTTCCATCATCAATATCGTCTTTTTTTCCATCAATATAATCCCAATCAACATTTGTAATAGCTGTTACTTTAACTATATTAGAAGTTACCGTATTTATTGTAACACCTGATATTGTTGCAAAATTGGAAATCTCTGTATTTTGATCAACCTCATCTACTTTAACCTTTGCCATTATAGTTATTGTTTTTCCAGCTGGAATTACTGTCGTTATACTAATGTCATCTTGACTATCTGTCTTGACTGATAAATCCAATTTATTTTCAACTAAATCGTATTGTAAATTTGCTTCTTCTTCAATATCATAATTTTGTATGTCGTTTTTGAATTCTCCTTCTTGAACTGTTTCTTCCTTTATATTATATGATAAATATGTAGCTTCTACTCCTGTTAAGCCTTTTGGTAAATTATCTGATATTGTTACATTTGTTCTAACTTTAGATTCATTCTTTACTGTTATTTTATAAGTTAATTCATCATCAGGTTTTACATTTTGTCCTTCTTGGTCAAGAGCCATAGTTGCTTTTACATATTGTGGATATGCATATATTTTATTTTCGTTTGATATATATCCTGTACCATCAACAGTAGCTGTTGCAGCCATTTTTAATTCTATTTGATTTTTGTTTTCCTCGTAATTTGCTCCTGAAAAACGAATCATTATACTTTGTAAACTATTTGCTTTTATACTTGATATATCTATTTTAAATTTATTGTCTTCTATTTTTCCATTATCAGTTTCATTTTCTGAATATATTACAAAAGAAGTATCATACTTTAGTTCTTCAGGTATTTCTGTTGTTTCAATGTGAACATTATTCAAATCCGAATCTGTTAAATTTGTTAAATCAATTTTATATGCAAATTTATCTGTTCCACTTGTTTGTGCTTTAAGTTTTACATCTATTTTTGCTTGTAATATTTTATTTTTTAATGTGTATGTATCATAGTTTTCGTTATCTACATTTACTTTTATATTGTTAGAAATATCTACACTTTCTGTTTCATTTTCTAAGTCTCCTACAACAACTTCATAATATTCTGTTTTTGTCTCTCCCGGCTTTAATGTTGTAATATTGTTAAATTGATAATTTTTTACTGTTTCATCTGTAATATAATTGTATACTAAATCATCTTGTATGTTATAAACATACTTTTTCAATTTTTCATCCCAATGTTTTCCACTTTCTACCGTTGCATATTTTGTATAATTAGGTACTTCACCTGTAATTGCTATATTGTTAATTGTTTCATTTGTGTTATTTTTTACTGTTACTTCATATTTTAT
>USOM01000038.1 GCA_900556345.1 uncultured Clostridium sp.
TTACAACAGGAGGTAAATTATTTTTTATTAACTCATAATTTATTATTAATCTTCCAGTTCTGCCATTTCCATCTTCAAATGGATGTATCCTTTCAAATTCAATATGATATTTGGCAATCTTTTGAAAGATGTTTTGTTCATCATGATTATAATTATATATATAATACATCATTAGATTTGGTACTTGTTCTGGCTTTGGTGGAATATGTTCGCTTCCTTGAATGAATACTTGAACAGATCTATAACCTTCTGTGTCTTTAATGTCTCTGTTTATAGTTTTATTTATTTTTTTTATAAATTTTTCATTAAAATCTTCGTTATTTTGTATATTTTCAAAAACTAATTCTAATGCTTTTTTGTGATTAATTGCTTCGTAAATTTCTCTTGGCTCTTTTCCTTGTATTTTAAAGCTGTTATCATTATAAAGTATAGCATATGTTTCTGCATATGTAAGTGTATTTCCTTCAATTGCATTTGAATGATATGTGCTTCTTGTAATTAAATCTTCTAAATATTCTTTATTTTCTAAAATAAATTCTAAAATTTTCATATTATTCCTCGCTTTCTTGCAAGTATATTTTAACAAATTATTTTATAAATTACAAGTTCTTAAAAATATTGCCTTCTTTTTTATTTCTTCTATAATCAAATTTAAGAGCTAAACTATTTCTAGTTAAGCTCTCTTTCTTATCACTTTAGTTTTAAGAAACTCTCTTTATTTCCATAATCCAATACGGAAACCAAACTCATCACCATAAAGACTAGTATTATATCCACTACGACTATTTGCAGGAGCTCCTGAGCCAGCACGATAGCATCCTCCATTATAAACACAAGTATTAGTACTATCGTTAAATTCTAATGTCCATTCCCACATATTTCCTGCCATATCATATATGTTTTGTAAATTTGTTTTCTCTGTCGCTCCTGTTGTCAATATTATAGCGTTTTTATCTGTGTTTTGTGTTTTTTTCTTACATTTTGTTACTAAATCTATTTTTTCTTCACTATTATAAGCATACCAATTTGACAATAAATTATATTGTGCAAATTTTCCTCTATTCAATTCTAACTCCGAAGTAAAATAATTCCCAACTGTTGTGCTATCTTGTGTCAAATTACTCTTTGGTGTTCCTCTTGTTTCAATATATTTTAATGCTAAATCCCATTGTATTCCAAATAGTAAACTGCTTGTACACTCTCCGTTTTCCATTTTTTCGGCTAACGATTGTGCTTCATCTCTAGTAACATAATTATAAGGAATTTTATCTTGTTTTACCACTACTTTGTCAGTTATTTCTGTATGAGATATTCTTGTTTTTTCTCCATCAATTCCAGCTTCATATCTTCCTATCCAAAATCCCTTATTTTCATATACACTCTTCAACATATTTTTATATTCTGTAATAAATTTTGGATTTGTATCACTGAAATTTGATTTGGAATATTCACTTGTATACGCTTTCAAATCTTTTTCTATTTCAGCATATTCTTCATCTGTAAAATTCGTTATATTTATTCCTGCTGTTGAATATATTTCTGTCGTTTTCGGAACTTCTACCCAAACATATTCATTTCCACTACCATCGGTTATTACTAAACCTACATCTATAGAATTCTCTCCATCTATCTTTGTTGGAGCAAACCCTTTCGGAATTGTTACTCCATTATATTCCGTATCTCCAGTACTCATTAAAGCTTCGGCTTGAGCTAATTTTCTTTGTTCATCTTTACTGGATATTTCCGTTTTTTCCTTAGCTTCGCTTGCTTTATTTAAAATTCCATTTTGACCTGTTAACATACTAATACTTATACCGAGCCAAAATTAAAAGCACTATTATAGTTACAACCAATGCAATAAGCGTTATACCTCTATTTTTCCTCATTTTTCCATTTCCCTTCTTCAGTATTTCGTATCTCTAGTGGATACTTTTTAATTTTATTATACCATCCCAGTTGCATCAGTTCAACATCTTAAATCAAATGTAACATAAAAGAAAAATCGTTGTCATATCGGTACTTTGTACGTATTTTTATCAACTCATTATATTCGAAGCAACATTTTATATGTATTTATACTAATGCACTTTTTGTAATATTCGTTATACATATTAAACTAATTTTCTTTGATAAAAAAAATCCAAATATCGCAAAAAACAGTCTAAGGAAAATTCCTTAAACTGTTTCATTATCGTTTTTATTAATTTCTTTAATCAATTCTAATTGTGAAATCAAAAGTGATTCCATCTTAGCCTTGTAAATATCAAATTGTTTTTGAACATCTTCTAATTCTTTTTTCTTCATTAAGATTTGATTTTGTATAAAATCAACTTCTTTTTGAGATGAAGCCTTAGCATCTGTTACAATTTGGTCTGCTTTTTGTTTAGCTATATTTTTTACTTCTTCTGCTGTAGATTGTGCCATAAGTAGTGTATTTTGAAGTGTTTCTTCAATATTTTTGTAGTGTTCTAAACTTGCATTTAATTCTTCTATTTTCTTAGATGCTTCATTTACTTCTTTTTGTTTTTTGGCAAAATCTACTCCTATTTCATCTAGAAAATCGTCTACTTCGTCTACATTGTATCCATTCATTATTTGTTTTGAGAACTTTTTGTTCTCTATGTCTAGTGGTGTAAGCATTATTTAGTCCCCCTTTTTTTAGTTAATACTGTTTTTATTTAACCAAGAAACTGATAATTTATTCTTAATTTCTTCCCTTGCCATTTCATTTGTGATTTCATAGTTTATAGGTGCTATTAAGAATATTGAATTAGATACTTTTTGTATGTGTGCATCTAACGCATATACTCCTCCACTTATAAAGTCAACTATTCTTCTTGCAACATCTTTATTTACATATTCTAAATTTACTATTACAGATTTTTTTTCTTTTAAAAATCCACATATTTCTTCTGATTGTTCAAAGCTTGTTGGTTGTGATATAACCATTCTTATTGATTGGTTTTGTGGCATTGCAACTACCTTGCTATTTTTCTTTATAAAACTTTTCTTTTCTTCTTCTGGTTCTTCATCATAATCATATTCATATACATCATCATTTTCTTCTTCATCTTCAGCTTGATCCATTCCAAATAAATTCCAAACTTTGCTCATTATTGCACTTGACATTTTATCTCCTCCTAAAACGGTTTTCGTTTCTTCTTTATTTCAACATAAATTTAGTATCTTACATTTTTTGTAAAAAGTCAATAGTTTCCAGTAAATGTAATATTAATTTAATATTGTTGTAATATTTTTGTAACATTCTTATTTTTGTTCTGGATATAATAATATATTATCATATTGTGTAATTTTTATATAACTTTTTGCATCTATTCCTAGTGATTCGAGTTCGCTATTGTCGTAGCTATCTACTACAGAATATTTATCATTTTTCTTTAGTATTTTTACTATTACTTTTTGTTCTATTCCTGCTTTTTTTCTTATAACATATTTTAGACCTTTTTCGTCCTCTAAAATTGCAGAATTAGGTACTTTTAGGCCTGAATAACTCCACCAAGTAATATTAAATGATATTTTTCTATATTGTGTTAGCTCATCTGTTAATGTTTTTAAATCAAATACAATTAAAATTTTATCACTTTGTTGTTTTGCAACATAAGTTACTTCTGCATTTATTTCATTTCCGCTTGATAATGTTATTGTTACTTTATCTCCGACCTCAACATTTTTTGCCGCATCACTATTTAATACAGTTGCTAGCGAACAATCAAAATTATTTATTATTTTTCCGTGCTTCTTGTGATGTAGATATTATTTTCCCTGTTTTTAATCCCAAGTTTTCTAGTTTTTCCTCTGTTAGATTGCTTAAATCATTTGTTGATAATGCATCTTCTAATCCATCTACTCTGTATGATACAACTCCCGAAACAGGTGCAGTTATATATTCTGAATCTGATATTAATTGAGCCTCATATTGTTCCTTTTGTTTTGTAAGTTCTTGAATATATGCTCCACTCTGACTTAGTGCTCCTACAATTTTTGCTTTTTTGCTGGCAAGTTCTTCTATTTCTTTTTTATATTCAGTTATTGTATGTATATCTGTTAGGTTTCTTAAATTTTGTGTCTTTTCATCTATTTGCTTTTCTAGGTTTTTTATGTCTGTTGTAGGTGTTATAACTGTTTGCTTTGCAAGTGCATCTTGTAATTTTAAATTTACTTCTTCTATTTTGGCTTTTATTTCATCTTCTTGTCCACTACTATACCTAAAAATTGTTTGTCCTTTTGCTGCTCTTTCTCCTTCTGATACTATTGCAGTTAGCCCGTTTTTATAGTTATTTCCTTTCAACACTTGTTCTTCTCTTATTATATATCCTGTTGCTGATTCTTCTAAGGTTACAACTCCACTATTTATTGTAACTGTATCAGTTGGTTTTCTTACTAATAAAAATATTGAATAAAAAATGTAAATTACTATAACAGCAAATATTATGTATATAATATGCCTTTTTTCAAATTTTTTATTTTTTAAATCTTCAAATCTTATAATTTTACTCAATTCATTACCTCCAAAATAATGTCTATATTATTTTGTGTTTCTTCTAATCCGTCTAACCATTTTAAGTTTTCAATTCTCTTAAACCACGTTATTTGTCTTTTTGCATATCTTCTTGTTTCTTGTTTTATTTTTTCTATTGCTTCTTCTAAGCTTAATTCATTATTTAAATATTCTACTATTTCTTTGTATCCTATAGCTTGCATTGCTGTAGGAAATTCTGGATATTTTTTTATTAAATTTTTTACTTCTTCTATTAGTCCTTGCTCAATCATTATGTCTACTCTTTTGTTTATTCTTTCATATAATATTGGTCTTTCTATATTTATTCCAAATATTTTGTAATCATATTTAACTTCTTTTTTTCTTGATTCTATTTCTTGCTCTGTTTTATTTTTACCTGTTGCTTTATATATTTCTAGAATTCTTATTATTCTTTTTTTATCATTTTGACTTATTTTTCCGATTGCCTTTTCATCTATTTTTTTTGCTTCATTATATAGTTTTTCTAGTCCTTCTTGTGTTTCTGCAATATTCATTAATTCTTCTCTATATTTTTCATCTAATTTTATGTCATCATATTCTATTCCATATATTAAACTATTTGCATAAAGCCCTGTTCCTCCAACTACTATTGGTGTTTTTCCTTTTTTTAGGATTTCTTCTATTGCTTTTTCTGCTTCTTGTTTATATCTTGCAACACTAAATCTTTCTGTTGGTAAAACTTCATCTATTATATAATGTTTTATTCCTTGCATTTCTTCTTTTGTAGGCTTTGCTGAACCTATATCCATATCTTTATATATTTGCATCGAATCACAAGATACTATTTCTCCATTTATTTTTTTAGCAAGTTCTATTGATAATGATGTTTTACCTGATGCTGTTGGCCCTACAATTACAATTACTTTTGGTTTCATATTTCTCCTTTATTTACTGTTTAATATTGAATCTTCTTCAGATTTCATTTTTATTTTCATTTTTAATGATGCAATATGTGGCAAACTTAAAAATCCATTTATTGGTGTGAATACCAATACTGCTATTTTTCTTACTTGCCCTATCATTTCTGCTTTTGGATATGTTATTCCTATTTTTGATATTGCAAAATATATTAGTGTTACAATTGCAACAACTGCTATTCCAACTATAATATAAATAATTCGTTCTGATGTTTCCTCAAATTCTTTTGTATTATTCCATGTCCAAAATATTAAAACTGCAAATAATAGTGCTATTATTAAATATATTAATATGTTCATTTTTTCTCCAATTTCTAATCAATTATTTTATCAAATCTTCTATTCTTCTCCCTCAAAAAACTTTTTGAAAGTCTCCTCATTAATTTTCTCATTAGCCAAAAGCTCCTCAGCAACGGCATCTAATTTATCTAGATGCTGTCTCAAAATAATTTGGGCATCATTATAAGCTGTATCAATTAATTTTTTAACTTCCTCACCAATTTTATCTCCCATCTCTTTACCAAACATATCAAGTTCATACTCACCATTCTCATTTTTTAAAGAAATTGGTCCAATAAAATCATTCATACCATATTTAACAATCATATCTTTAGCAATAGTTGTTGCAACTTCGATGTCATTGCTTGCTCCTGTTGAAATGTCATCTAAAGCAACTCTTTCAGCAGCTCTACCTCCAAGTAATGCAATTAATTTTTCTTCCATTTCAGTTTTAGAAATATATGACTTATCTTCATCTGTTTTATACATTGTATAGCCACCAGCCATACCTCTAGGGATAATTGAAATTTCTTTAACTTTCTTTTGAGTAGGTAAATACCAACTAACTATTGCATGTCCTGCTTCGTGATATGCTGTTAGACGTTTATCTTTATCCGAAATAACTCTTGCTTTCTTTTCTAAGCCTACTGTTACTTTTTTTACCGCTTCCTCAATATCATCTTTTAGAATTTTTTTGTGTTCATTTTTTGTTGCAATAATTGCTGCTTCATTTAGGATATTTGCAAGTTCTGCACCTGTAAATCCTGCTGTATCTTCTGCTATACTTTCTAAAGATACGTCATCTGCTATTTTTTTATCTTTGCTATGGATTTTCAAAATTTCTTCTCTTCCTTTTTTATCAGGAGCTGGAATTGTTATTTGTCTATCAAATCTTCCAGGTCTTAGTAAAGCTTTATCTAACATTTCTGGTCTATTTGTTGCAGCTAAAACAATTATTGTTTCTTCTGATGAAAATCCATCCATTTCAACTAGCAATTGGTTTAATGTTTGATTGTTTTCAGATTCTGCTCCACTTCCATTTGTTCTTCTTGAACCTATTGCATCTATCTCATCAATAAATACTATACAAGGTGCCATTTTTCTTGCTTTGTCAAATAGTTTTCTAACTCTAGAAGCTCCAAGTCCTGCAAACATTTCTATAAATTCAGAACCACTCATTGATATAAATGGAACTCCTGCTTCTCCTGCAATTGCTTTTGCAATTAAAGTTTTTCCAGTTCCTGGTTTACCATATAATAAAACTCCTTTTGGAATTTTTGCACCCATTTCGATGAATTTTCTAGGTTCTTTTAAGAATTGTACTAATTCTACCATTTCTTCTTTTTCTTCATCAAGTCCAGCAACATCGTCAAATTTTACTTTTGTCTTTCTTTCTGTTTCATCATATACTTCTCCTCTGTCTCCTAATCCTTGCATTTTAAATATCATTATAAATAATGCAACCATTATTATTGTTGGAAGTAGTGAAAAGAAATATGATGGAATTGTTGCAAGTATGCTTGGGCTTTTTTGGATTAGTTCTATATCATTTCCATCAGCCACTTTGTTTTGTATCAATTCTACAAAACTTTGTGTATTAGGCACTATAGCTTTTTTTATTAATTCAGGATCTTCTTCATCATCTTTTTTTATTAAACCTAATATTGAAC
>USOM01000039.1 GCA_900556345.1 uncultured Clostridium sp.
CATTTATTCTTTTTGTTACAAATACTTTCTTTTCTCCGTTTGTTTCACTATCTATTTCTTCGTCTGAAAAATATAAGGTTTTTCCATCTTTACTTATATTCATTTTTTTCACCTTCTTTTGCGTTTTTTATTTTACAATAAATGTAAAAAAATAGCAAGATTTTTCTTGCTATTTTTACATAAAATTCACTTTTAAATTATTTTAATATTGTCTACCCCAAATAACAAACTTATCAGCCTTCTTACCACAGCAAACACAAGTATCTCCAATATCTTCCTTCTCAAAAGGCATACATCTAGATTTTGCACTTGTTAGCTCTTTAATTTTGGCTTCACATTCAGGATCTCCGCACCACATTGCTTTAATAAATCCTTGTTCTTTATCCATATTAGCTTTAAATTCTTCTAAATTATGTGCAACAGTAGTTTTAGCTTCCATTCTTTTTTTGCAAACATCAAACATATTTTGTTGAATCAAATCTAAAATCTCAGTAATCTTTTCCTCAAGCTCATCTAATTTTACTGTGATTTTCTCAAATGTATCACGTCTAACTAATACACATTCACCATTTTCTATATCCCTTGGACCCATCTCTAAGCGAAGTGGTATTCCTCTCATTTCTGAATCATTGAATTTTACTCCAGGTGATACGTGTGTTCTAAAATCTGCTTCAACTCTAAATTTTGATTTTAGTCTTTCATAAATTTCTGAAACCTTTTCTTCAACACCTTCTTTATGTTGTGCAATTGGTATTATTTCTACTTGTATTGGTGCAACTCTTGGTGGTAGTTTAAGTCCTCTATTGTCACCATGAGCCATAATTATTGCTCCTATTAATCTTGTAGATATTCCCCAAGATGTTTGGTATGCATATTCTTGTTTTCCTTCTCTATTTTGGAATTTTACATCAAATGGTTTAGTAAAGTTTTGTCCAAAATAGTGTGATGTTCCAGATTGAAGTGCTTTTCCGTCATAAGTCATTGCTTCTATTGTGTATGTTTCGTCAGCTCCTGCAAATTTTTCGCTTTCTGTTTTTATTCCTTTAATTACTGGAATTGCAAGTAAATTTTCTGCCACATCTACATATATATTTAACATTTGTAATGTTCTTTCTTGAGCTTCTTTTGCTGTTTCGTGTATTGTATGCCCTTCTTGCCATAAAAATTCACGAGAACGTAAAAATGGTCTTGTTTCTTTTTCCCATCTTAATACACTACACCATTGATTATACACAAATGGCAAATCTCTCCAAGAATTTAACCATTTTGAATACATTGTAGTTATTATCGTTTCAGATGTTGGTCTTACACACAATCTTTCTTCTAATTTTTCCCCACCAGCTTCTGTAACCCAAGCAACTTCTGGTGCAAATCCTTCTACGTGATCTTTTTCTTTTTGAAGTAGGCTTTCTGGTATTAATACTGGAAAATATGTATTTTGTACTCCTACTTCTTTAAATTTTTTGTCTGCATAATTTTGAATATTTTCCCATATTGCATATCCATAAGGTCTTATTGCTATACATCCTTTTGTATCTGTATAATCTGCAAGTTCTGCTTTTCTAACGATATCTGTATACCATTTTGCAAAATCTTCGTCTATATTTGTTATTTCTTTTACGTAATTTTTATTATCTCCCATAATCTTTCCTTTCTCCCCTATGTGGGACCATCGGGGTCGGTTCTTTTTGGTCCCATTTTGTGTCAATCATTCCCTTGCCCACTCGGCATTGGAGCCTCTGCTTCAATTAGTTCATCAATAATAATTTGATTATTAGAATCTAACTTATATTTTGGAAGTTCTGGTAAGTCATTTAGACTACTGTATCCAAACATTTTTAAAAATTCGTTTGTTGTTTTATATGACATTGGTTTTCCAGGCAAATCTAGTTTTCCCGCTTCTTCTATTAATCCATATTCAAGCAATTTGTACATAGTACCATCAACATTAACACCACGAATAGCTTCAATCTCTGCTCTAGATATTCTAGGATTATATGCAATTATTGAAAGTGTTTCTATTGCTGCATTTGAAAGTTTTGGTTTATTTCTTTTATCAATAATTTTATACACCTGTTCATAATATTCTTTTCTTGTTGCTAATTGATAATTGTCCTCTGTCTTTATTATTTCTATACCTCTATCATTATCTTTGTATTCCAAATTCATTTGGTAAATTGTTTCTTCAATTTCATCTTTGGACTTTTCTAAGGCTAAACTTAGTTCTTTGCTTGAAACTTCTCTTCCAGTAGCAAAAAGAATAGCTTCTATTGTTCCTTTTAAATTTTGTTGTTCCATTCTTTATATCCTTTCGTAAAAAACTTTTACTACATATCTCTTCTTCTTCCGTGTCTAAACATTTCATCTTCTAATTCATCTATTTCTTCTTTGACATTTTTTTCTATTTCTTCTACATCATTACCTTTTTTGTGTTCCTCTTCAACTTTTTGTGTTATTTCGTCCCTATAGTTTTCACCATATTTTTGAGTTAGTTTTTCTACAACTTTTTCTAATTCTGATTGATGTTCTCTTCTTACATTTTTTGCTTCATTAGAATCACTTTTTTCTAATTGCTCCATCTGTTTTTGTTCTTTTGAATTAAGTGGTGCTTCATAGGCATCCTCTAATTTGTACTCTATTGTTGGATTTGTTCTCGCTTCAGTGCTATCTTTACTATATACTTTGTCTGTATTTCTTGAACCTTGTATTATAGATACCTCTTTTAAATATCTTGAATCAGATGGTTTTCTTCCGTTTTTTACATAATCTTCATTATAATCAACACCTAAAAACCATTCTTCATTTGCTGTAAATCTTGAATTAACATCTTTTATTCTCCACATTGATGTTCTAGTTAATGTCATATCTGTTGCTGGTTTAAATGTATGTTCTCCATCTGCCCATCTTTCCCTATTTTGTTCTTGAAGTAATCTATCTTCTCTTGGGCCTAAGTCTACAGGCTCAATAACGCCTTCATCAAGTTCTACAATATCTCCACTAGGTGATACAATTGCAAATGTATCTTCTGCTTTTCTTGTCTTTACCCTTTCTCCTCTTGAAGCCTCTAATTCACATAATTCTTTAGAATCTATTCTTGTTAAATATCCTTTTTGAAAAGCTCTTTCAGATACTCCCTTAGGCATTCTTCCATTCAAGGATTCTTGTATTCCTAAAATTCTCCATAATTCTTGCCCATTAATAACTGTATCTAATCTTATTCTTGTTCTATGGTCCATCGAAATATCATCTTTTAGATTTCTTAGTTGTCCTTGATTTATATCAACTTCGCCTGTTTCAATTTTTTTAGGTTCTTCTGTTTTATTTTGCATTTTTTCTTCATGTTCTTTACTGGCTAAGTCTCTTCCATCTCCTGCTTTTGATGTATCATTATTATTTGAACCATTGTTGTCGTCATCTTCTACATCTTTTCCTCTTATTAAATCAATTTGTCTTTCTAATCTTTCTTTATCTAATTCTATTTCCTTTGCAACTGTCAATCCATTTTTTTCGCTATAATCATTATACGCAATTACATCTCCTGTTTCATCATATATAATATCATACTGATATCCATCGTGTAATTCACTTATTAAAAATAATCTTCCAGCTTTTACTTCTCCAGTTACTTTGCTCTTATATGGAAATAATCCTAATATTTTGCAACTATCTTTTTTTAATTCTTTTTTTATTATTCCTTTTTTTTGATTTTCTTCTTCTCTTTTATTCATCAATATATATAGCAGTTGTTCACTTGAAATACTTCTTTGTTTTGACATTCTAGCTCCCTCCTTTTTTCTATTATTCAACTTCTGCAATTAAATCATAATCACTTACATCTACTATTTTACACCAAATAAACTGATTTAGCAAATTTTCATTTTCATCTGTTCTTTTAATATACACAATTCCATCTTCTTCTGGTACATCGTTTCTTGTTCTGCCCACTAAATATTTACCATCAAAAGAAACATTTTCAATTAAAACCTGTATTTTCTTTCCTATTTGTTCCTCAAGTTTTTTCTTGGAAATTTCTTTTTGCTCACTCATTATTTTTCTATATCTAGCGTTTTTTGTCATATAATGTATTTGATTTGGCATTTTGGCAGCTGGTGTATTTTCTTCTTTAGAATATTTAAACACACCTAGTTTATCAAATTTAGTGCTTTTAACAAAATCTAATAGTTCTATAAAATCTTGCTCTGTTTCACCTGGAAACCCTACTATTAAACTTGTTCTTAGGATAACATTTGGAATTTCTTTTCTTATTTTATTTATTAGGTTTACAATATTTTCTTTTGAGGTTTTTCTATTCATTCTTTTTAATACATCATTTGAAATATGTTGAATTGGAATATCAAAATATTTGCAAATTTTATCATTATTTTTAACTGTATCAATTAGTTCGTCTGTAATGCCCTCTGGGTAGCTATATAAAAATCTTATCCATTCAATTCCCTTAATTTCACTTATTTCCTGAAGAAGTTCAGCAAGTTTTGATTCACCATATAAATCTACTCCATATTTAGTTGTATCTTGAGCAATAACAATAATTTCTTTTACACCTTTGTTGGCTAACATTTTAGCTTCTTCTAAGATTTCCTCCATCTTTCTACTTATAAATAAGCCTCTTATATATGGAATTGCACAATATGTACACATATTACTACATCCTTCGCCTATTTTTAAATAAGCATAATTTTCACCTGTAGAAACAGTTCTTGCTAAATACTCTTTTTCGGCAAACATTGGTAGTTGCTTAATTTTATTATCCTCGTCGTTTGTTTTTGTATTTTGGCTAGCTATTGTAGTGATGGCATCATTTTCTTTTGATGCATTTTGATTTGGTTGTTCTAATAATTCTGCAACTTTATCCCATAATTTGTTATAATCTTCAATCTTCAAAAATAAGTCAACTTCTGGCATTTCTTTAGACAACTCTTTATAATATCTTTGGACTAAACAACCCATCGCTATTAAAAACTTGCATCTTCCATTTTTGTATTCAGCCATCTCCAAAATAGTGTTTATAGCTTCCTCTTTAGCAGATTCTATAAATCCACAAGTATTTACAACTATTATATCTGCTTCTTTTGGATCATTTACTATATTAAATTCGTGTTCCTTAAATTTTCCTATTGCTACTTCTGTATCTATTAAATTTTTGCTACATCCTAGTGATATAAATCCTACATTCATTTTTTTTACTCCTTTTTTCGTATTGGGGAATGTTTTTTCTGATTGGGGACGGTTCTTTTTCGGAAAAAGAACCGTCCCCAATCAGAAAAAATTTAGTCACAATTCTCATCTTTTATATAATATTTAGTTCCAACCATCTTATCTGGCAAATACTGTTGCTCCACATAATGACCTGGAAAATCGTGTGGATATAAATATCCTTGATGATATCCCAAACTTTCCATTCCCTTAGCTGGTGCATTTCTAATATGCATAGGAACTTCTCCTGTATCTTTGCTTGCAACATCTTCTAAAGCTCTATTTATAGCTAAATATGATGCATTTGATTTCTTCGATGTTGCAACATAAACAGCCGCTTCTGCTAAAATAATTCTTGCTTCTGGCATTCCTACCATATTTACAGCTTGCATTGCAGAATTTGCAATAACTAGCGCATTTGGATTTGCCATTCCTACATCTTCTGATGCAGAAATTACTATCCTACGAGCTAAAAACATCGGGTCTTCTCCCGCATTTATCGCTCTTGCTAAATAAAATATAGCAGCATCTGGGTCTGAACCCCTTAGTGATTTTATAAATGCACTTATATTGTCATAATGTGAATCGCCCTTTTTATCAAATACCGCCTTTTTCTCTTGTACGCAATCTTTCAAAACCTCATCTGTTATATTTATTACTCCATTTGAATCCATCTCAGTTGTTAGAACTGCAATTTCTAATGAATTTAAAGCTGTTCTTACATCCCCATTTGATATTGTACATAATTTTCTTAATGTTTTATCTTCTATATTAATATTATATTCCCCAAGTCCTTCCGGTTTTTTTAGTGCCATTTTTAAAACTTCAAATATATCTTCTTCATCAAGTGGCTCTAGTTTTACAACCATCGAACGCGAAATCAAAGCTTTGTTTACCTCAAAATACGGATTTTCCGTTGTTGCACCTATCAAAATTATTGTCCCATTTTCAACAAATGGTAATAATGCATCTTGTTGAAGTTTGTTAAACCTATGAATTTCATCTATAAATAATATCGCTTTTCCTGTTGGATTTAACATGAAATTCTTTGTTTCTTCTATAACTGCTTTTATGTCTGCAACACCTGCCGTTACTGCATTTATTTTATAAAATCTATATTTCGTTGTTTCACTTATAACCTTTGCAAGTGATGTTTTTCCACATCCCGGAGGTCCAAATAAAATCAAACTTGATAACCTGTCTGCTTTTATTGTTCTATATAAAATTTTATCTTTTCCTAATATATGTTTTTGACCAACATATTCCTCAAGCGTTTTAGGCCTTACTCTATATGCTAGTGGTTCATTTGAATTCATATTTTCACTCCTTTTTTCTGATTGGGGACCGTTTTTCTGATTGGGGACGGTTCTTTTTCGGAAAAGGAACCGTCCCCAATGGAAAAAGAAACGATCTTAATAAGAAAAATTATTTTATAAACATTGCATCTCCAAAGCTAAAAAATCTATACTTTTCCTCAACAGCTTTATTATAAGCTTCTAAAATAAATTCTCTATCTGCCAAAGCTGAAACAAGCATAAGTAAAGTTGATTTTGGTAAATGGAAATTTGTAATTAATCCATCTACACATTTAAATTTATAACCTGGATAAATGTAAATTCCTGTATCTGATTCTATTTGTTTAACTAGTCCTGTATTTTCATCTGCTACAGTTTCCAAAACTCTACAAGATGTAGTTCCAACAGCTATAACTTTTTTACCATTTTTCTTTGTTTCATTTATTTTATCAACATCTTCTTGTTTGATATAAAAATGTTCTGTATGCATTTTGTGTTCTTCAATATTTTCCTCTTTTACAGGTCTAAAAGTTCCAATTCCAACGTGTAAAGTTACATTTGCAATTTTAATACCTTTTTCCTCAATTTTCTTTAAAAGTTCAGGTGTAAAATGCAATCCTGCAGTTGGTGCAGCAGCTGAACCTTCATATTTTGCATATACAGTTTGATATCTATCATTTTCTTTTAAACTTTCGTGAATATATGGTGGAAGTGGCATTAATCCAATTTGATCTAATATTTCATTAAAGATTCCATCATATTCAAATTTAACTTTTCTTGTTCCATCTTCTAAAACATCTAAAATTTCTGCTTTTAAAAGACCATCTCCAAATATAAC
>USOM01000040.1 GCA_900556345.1 uncultured Clostridium sp.
ATATATTATAATACATATTTTTTAATTAATATTATTCCACCTATAAATACTATAAATATTACAGCTCCATAAGTTATATATAATGTCATATGTCCTAATATACCTGTTTTTATTGATAGTAATACTGACGCATCATCTATATCATCTTCTCCTGGCTTTTTGTTGTCTGGAGTTGAATCTCTGTCTGGTATTCCTTCGTCATTATAATCTTCTGATATCTCTGCAGTATTTGTTTTTAATCCAAGATTTGTGCTTCCATTTATCCATCTTAATATTACTGTCACTTCTGCACTTTCTCCTGGTTGTAATAATGTATTTTCTAATAATTTTGTAGATATTACATTATTTCCTTCATCTGTCCATCCATTGTTGTCTTCTGCATAGAATTTCAATCCTTCTGGTACATAGTCAGTTATTTCTTTTGCATATCCTGCTATATCACCTTCGTTTGTTATTTTTATTGTGTAACCAAATTTTACTACTGTTGAATCTAGTTTTTTCTTGTTAACCTCTACCTTTGGTATTTTATCTGTATTGTCATCACCAGTATTTCCTGTTTGTGAAGTTGTTGTTTTTCCATCTTCTGTTACATATACTGTTGATACATATTTTAATAAACTTAAGTCAAATGTTTTTATGTTTATTACTTCATAGTCATCATCATCTTCATTTTTCTTATCAACATTGTCTGGTGTTGAATCTATATCTTTTGGTATATCTTCACCATCTGGATCTTGATATTTTGTTATTTCTGCAACATTTACTATATTTGTATTTGTTGGAGCATTGTCATTTACTCTACATAGCACTTGTACATCTCTGTAGTCTAATCCTAAGCCTTCTCCGTCATCTTTTTTCTTGTCAAATGCTTTTAGTAAGTTTTTAGCTTCTTTATCTTTTTCATCATATCCTAAATAACTTGTTTTTATTGTCTTTCCATCTGATCCTACTTTCCATCCAAATGCTGTATTAAAATCACAGTCAACATAGTCTAAATAATCTGGTAAGTGGTCTGTTATTTCTCCTGCATATACATCTGTTTCACCTTCGTTGTATACTCTAATATTATATAGTACATAAGATTTTGCAGGTACTGTTAATGGGTCTTTAACCATTATGTATGTTGCATCATGACAATCTTTGTTATCTCTTAATTCTTTAGTTTCAACTTTTGTTGCTCTTGTATATGGATTTTCTTTGCTTCCTATTTTTCCATTTGTTGTTAAATATTCTCCATCTTCTATTTTTGTATCATTACTTACTGCTGTAATGAATTTTGTTAATGCTAAGTCTACATTTCCAAGTATTATATTGTCATAATCTTCATCATCTTGGTAATTTTTATCTCCATCTTTTCCTGGCCATTTGTTTGTTTGAGAATCTCTATCTTTTAAATCTGTAGCATCTTGTTTGTTTCCATTTGAATCTTCTGCTTCTGTTATTGCTGCTTCGTTTCTTATTGTTACCCCTGCTCCATCTTGTGCAGAAACTCTTAAGATTACTGTTACACTTGTTTTGTCTAATACATCACCATTTTTGTTTGTATCTTTACTGCTATCATAAGCTTTTAATAGTTTATTTGTTCCATTTAAGTAACTCTTTACATCACAAGTTATACTTGTTGTTGTTTCTCCATTATATGTGTCTGTAGCTAATTTTCCATCTTTTTGATCTATTGACCAAGAAGCATTGTCTTTTGATACAGAATTGTAGATTGCTGTATCAACAACTAGCTCTTCTGTTTTTCCTTGTGAATCACAAGCTATTAAAGTTTTTCCATCTGTTGGTTGTTTTGGATATACAAATTGTAATCCTGTTGGTATATTATCTGTTATTTTGTCTACATATCCATCTATGTCACCTTCATTATATACTGTGAATGTATATGTTACATAATCTCCACTTTTTACTCTAATTGGTGTTTTATCTTGTGTATATGTAGCTGTTGTAGCAGTTTTATTTGCTAATTTTGTTGTATCTATTGTTGGTTCTTTTCTTCCAGCTTTATTTGTTCCATTTGAATATATATTTGATATATATTTTTGTAATGCTAAGTCAAATGTTGCTGGTTTTACAACTACTACCTCGAAGTCGTCATCATCTTCTTTTCCTGGGAAGTAATCATCATTGTTTGTTCCATCATTATATACGTCTTTACTATTATCGCCATTTTTGTTATCTCCACCGTGATATCCGTTGTATTTATCTCCTGTTGTATTTTGCTCAGCAGATGGATTTTTTGTTGTATCTGAATCTCTGTCTTTTGTTACTTCTGTATTTGCTTCAGAATTATATTCTTTTGTTATGTAAGCTATATTTGTTAAATATGTATTTTTTGATGTTGCTGGTTCTTGTGCTACTTCACATTCAATTTCTATTGTTTCTGATGAAAGTGTATTTCCTCCATCATAAGCTGTTAATACATTTTTGCTTACATTTGTAAATGTTATTGTGTTTGAATCTTCATTATATACATATGAATATTTAACATTTCCTGATGTATATGTTCCTGTTGTTGCCTCACCATGTAATTTTAAACCTTTTGGTAGTTTATCTGTTATTTCTTTTGCATATCCATTTATATCTCCTTCATTGTAAATTGTTATTTGATATGTAACGATGTCTCCTTTTTCTACTACTACTGGATCTTTTCTGTGATTATATGTAGCTGTTCCTGTTGTATCAATACTGTTTGTGTTGTAATTTATTTTTCTTGTTGCTAATTTACCTTCTTCATTTGATATTAACTTTGTTTCTTGTGTTCCAGCTTTTTTTAATGCTGTTATTGCTTTTCTTAATGCTAAGTCAAATTCTTTTGTAACTGGTGCATTTACTGTTAGATTAATTGGTTCTGTTCCAGGTATAACCTCTACAACTGGTTGTTCTGTTTTTGTTGTTGATATCCATAATGTTTTTTTGTTTGCTTTATATGTTCCTTCAAAATCTATTTTTATATTATTTCCTGTTACTGCTGATTTTGGAACTGATATGTAAAATTCTTTTCCTATGTAGTTTGCAACTGTTTGGTCTGAATTTCTTGTTCCTTCTGCATTTGATATATAGGCTCCTGTTTCTGTACTTCCATTTACTGTTATTGTATTTAATAAATTATATACTGCTGTTCTTGTTGAATCTATTTTTATTGCTCCTACTACATAGTAATTTTTGCTATCTACTTTTTTCTCTGCTATATTTGCTGTAGCTGGTGTAATTGTTAATGGGCTTCCTGTTGTTTCTGTATCTGCATTTTTAGCATAGTTGTTTGCTGCATCTATTAAATATTCGCATAATATTCCTGCTTGTTCTTGTTTCCATTTTCCAACTGTTGCAACATAATTGTTTACATCTGTTTCGACATTAAATATTTCGTTTTCAAGTGATAACCATTGTTGTGAGTTTGTATTGGTTTTTCCATTTGAACATACTAATGCTAAAAATTGGTCTTTAACATTATATGTTTGACTATTAGCTGTATTGTTTTCTAGGTAGTTTGTGAAATACCATATAGCTGCTTGTTGAGCTACTTCTACAATCTCATCTGGTAATTCTACTTCGTGATAGTTTTTACTTTTATCATAATAGAAATATCCTTTTTTTCCTTGCTCTGATACTTTAGCTGAATAATCATAACCTGTTTGTGCAATATATCTATATCCTTTTGTTATTGTTCCATCTGTTTCTTCGTTGTCTACATCTCCATATACAATTCCTGCCTTTGCAAGTAATGCTCTTTTTGATGCTAAATTTGCAGCAGAGGCTGCATCTGTTGTATCTGGAATATAGATATTATCTAATATCCATAATATTTGTTTTAAATATTTACTTGTAACAACATTTTTGTATGTTTCAGATAATGAACTATCATTTTTTAATGCATCTATATCACTTTGAGAATTTA
Organism: uncultured Clostridium sp.; assembly: GCA_900556345.1. Taxonomy (GTDB): domain Bacteria; phylum Bacillota; class Clostridia; order TANB77; family CAG-508; genus CAG-269. Next base: position 3,899 of record USOM01000040.1, read on the forward strand.
GGTTATATGCTCTGTTATATGTTGCACTTGTTCCTACTGTTCCACTTAACCAACTTTCTCCTGCTGTTGCATTTAAACAATAATAATTTGTTTTTGTTCCATTCATTATTTGGTATACTGGGTGATGTGATTCTCCTTCATTTCCGACTGTATTTAATGCATAGCCATCTTTGTATTCACCATTTGCATATCTGAAATATGATAATGACAATGTTAATGCATTATTTCCTTGATAATCTTGGACTGCGAAACTTGAAGTTGTTCCTATTCCCAATATCATTACTATCATCGTAATCAATAATTTTTTGATATTCCTTTTCATTTTCATAAAATACCTTCCTTATTACATAATTTTGCTATATTCATTTTACTATTTTTGTATTTATTTTTCAATATATTAATACAAATTTATTTTATGTTGTTTAATATAGCTTACGGACTGTCGTTTTTGAGGTTTTTTACAGTTCCTTTACAATTATATTACATTTTGTTCACAAAATCAATGCTTTATGTAAAGAATTTCGACTTTTTCCTCATTTTTAATATTTTTGGTTTGAGGTTATATTTTTCATTTATTTTATATATATTTATATAGATTTTATTGGAGGCTTTTTAATGAATTTAAGATATAAATTTTTTTGTGCATTTTTTTCTATTATTTTTTGTACGATTCCTACCATCTCATTTGCAGATGATTTTTTTGAATACAACATTTCAGATTCAAGCATATTAGAAGTTTTTTCTCAGGATGCTGATAAAAATATTCCCTCTATTAATGCAAGACACGCTATAGTACTTGATAGAAATTCTGGTACTGTTTTATATGGTAAGAACGAAAATGAACAATGCAAAATGGCATCAACTACCAAAATTTTAACAGCTATTGTTGTTATTGAAAATTCTCCTGATTTATCTGCAATTGTTACTGTTTCATCAAAAGCTGCTCATACTGGTGGCTCAAGACTTGGCTTGTCTACAGATGATAAAATATCTGTTTATGATTTACTTTATGGATTACTTATGGTTTCTGGGAATGATGCCGCAGTTGCTCTTGCTGAATTTACAAGTAATGATATTAATGGTTTTTCTATTCTTATGAACCAAAAGGCTAATGAACTTGGGCTTACTTCTAGTCATTTTATTACTCCTCATGGTCTAGACCAAGAGGAACATTATACAACTGCTTTTGAACTTGCAAAAATTGCAGATTATGCTCTTAATAATCAAACTTTTGCTGAAATTGTTAGAACTTCTAATTACACTATAACTATTAACAATAATTCTAAAAATTTGCATAATACTAATGAACTTCTTGGAACTTTAGAGGGAGTTTATGGTGTTAAAACTGGATTTACAAATGGTGCTAATAGATGTTTAGTTACCTCTTGCAAAAAAGGAAATTTAGATATTATTTGTGTTGTTTTAGGTTGTGATACTAAAAAAGATAGAACTCAAGATAGTGTTAAGCTTATTAAGTATATTTTTAGTAATTTTTCAGTAGTTGATTTAGGTAGTATTATTAATAATTATTTTAATACTTGGCTTAAAAATGATGCCTCAAAAATTAATTTAGAAAAAAATACCTCTTCTGATTTAATTTTAGGTTTAGATACTTCTCAAATAAAATTTAATAATGTTGCTATAAATAATGATTGTTTAGAAAATATTGATATATCAATTAATTTTGCAGATAATTTTACAGCTCCTTTGCCTGAGAATTATGTAATAGGAAATTTGATTGTAAATATTAATGAGTCAAATTGCTTTTCTGTTGATATTTTAAATAAAAACTTGGTTGAAAGAAAAAGCGTTTTTTATTATATTAATGGATTTTTCCAATTATATTTTTCGTATTTCGATTTATGATTTTTTTGCTCTATTGCTATTGACTTTTATACGTTTTTTTGTTATTATATTAAAGTATTTTTTAGCTAAAATACTTTTGCAGGTATAGTTTAGTGGTAAAATGAGACCTTGCCAAGGTTTAGTCACGAGTCCGATTCTCGTTACCTGCTCCATTTTTATGTACTATTTTTGAGTTATGTGCATATAATTTAATATGTGGCGACTTAGCCAAGCGGTAAGGCACGAGTCTGCAAAACTCTGATGATCGGTTCGACTCCGATAGTCGCCTCCAAAATGTAAAAGAGAAAACATTGATAACACAATGTTTTCTTTTTTACTATAATTATTTGTCAATTAAATTTTTATAACACTTAACCCAACAATCTCCTCTACAACTTCCTTAGCAAAATCATCTCCAATAAAACCACATTCCTCATAAACTCTATTCTCATATTTATTAACAGTATATCTAACCTCATCTAAAATCATTTGCTTGTCCATCCCACAAATCGGTTCAATATTACCATTTAAAAATTTCTCTTTAACATATTTCCACCAATCCTCATTTATATTGCTATTCTCAAATTTTTCTATTCCTTTTTCGTAATGAGAATATGCTGTATTATAATCATAGCCTTCTTCTAGTAATTTAGGATACAATTTATTTTGATATATTCTATCACATATAATATCTGTAAGAATATGTATAACATATCCAGCTAAATATGTTTCCTCAAATTTTCCTTTATTTTCTTTATAAAATTTTATTACATTTTCTTGCCAAATGTCTAGATTCTTATCTCTCCTATGAGTTCTCCACCTATTTTCCTTACTTGCAAACCCATAAGCATTTACACTGTCTGGAACCATTAATCCTAAATAAAAATTGTTTGTATCATATTTTTTATATTTTGAAGCTATTTTATAGCCTACTAATTCGTGAAATAATATACTTGGCATCTTGTCTCCTCCTTTGATAGAGTTATTATATAGCAAATTAATAAAATTAACAAGCTATTTTACTGTTATTAAATCCTTGATTTTTTCGTATTTATTGTCACCTATTCCATTAACATTTTTTATATCCTCAATGCTCTCAAATTTTCCATTTTGATTTCTATATTCAATTATTTTGCTAGCAAGAGATGGGCCTATTCCTGGCAAAGTTTCAAATTCTTTTTCTGTTGCTTTATTAATGTTTATAGTTTGGGTACTATTATTTGATGGAACTGCATTTTCCTCTATTATTATATTATCGCCACTTTTGCTATCTATAATGTCCTCATCTCCAATATCTTCTTCTGATGCAGATGGTATTTTTATTTTTGTACCATCTTCTACAACATAAGCAAGATTTACTTTAGTTATATCTGCATTTTCAGTTAGCCCTCCTGCAGACTCTATTGCATCTTCTATTCTACTTCCCTCTTTTAATTTTACTATTCCTGGATTTTTTACACTTCCAGTTATATGAATTATAACTATGTCATCATTAGTATTATTTTCATTTGTAATTACATTATTTACTAATATTTCATTTTCTATATTTATATCTTCTTTTACTTGATTTTTATTATAAATAAAATACATTATTCCAATC
>USOM01000041.1 GCA_900556345.1 uncultured Clostridium sp.
CTATGAATTTTTTATAAATGAAAATTTGAAAAAGAAAATTTGAAAGTAGGTGATAACTATGACTGAGGAACAAAGAGATAGTCTTTTAATCGAAATGTCTGAAAATATAAAAACAATAAATAATGTGTTAGAAAAACATTCAGAAATATTAGCGAGCCATTCAGAAATATTAGAAAGCCATTCAAAAATGTTGGGAGAACATTCAAAAGAATTAGTAAATCTAAGACAGGATATGTTAAGAATGGAAAAAGAGCTTACAGAAAAAATCGATAAAAATTCAAAGGAAATTGTTTGTTTGGGGCAAAATATGGAAAGAATGGAAAAAGAGCTTACAGAGAAAATCGATAAAAATTCAAAAGAAATAGTTCGTTTAAGGAAAAATACGGCAAAAATGGAATATGAACTTACAGACAAAATAATGGCTTTGTTTGATTTAGGCGAAGTGAATAAAGACAAATTTGAAGAAACGGACTTACGAATAAATGGAATTCAAAATACTCTAGAGTGGCACGATAGGAGACTTATGAAAATAGAAATGACAGATTAAAAATCAAGATATAATTGCACCCCGAAATAGGTGTGATTATATCTTTTTCTTGCAAAAATTTTTAGAAAAAATACGAAAATTTATTTGACAAATCTGCTCAAAAAAAGTATAATATTAAGGTTCACTTAACCTAGAACACGTACTATTACGGCAAAAACATAAAGAAAGAAGGAGAGAAAAAATGGAACAAGAAGAAAACATATTAGGAAAAGAAAAAATAAGTAAACTAATCAAAAAATTTTCTATTCCGTGCATAATATCTCTACTTGTAAATTCGCTATACAACATAGTAGACCAAATATTCATAGGTCAAGGAGTAGGATATTTAGGAAATGGAGCAACAAATGTTGTATTTCCATTAGTAATGATAGGATTAGCATTTTCACTAATGTTTGGAGATGGAGCATCGGCTTATTTAAGCTTAAAACTAGGTGAAAAGAAGAAAGATGAAGCAAAAATCGGTATAGGAAATGGAGTTACATTATGTGTAATTACATCAGTAATATTTTGTGCAATCACATTAATATTTTTACCAGTATTTTTAAAGATATTTGGATGTACAGATAATTTAAAAGATTATGCAATGACATATGGAAGAATAATAGCAATAGGATTCCCATTTTCAATGATAGGAACAACATTAAACTCGATAATTAGAGCAGATGGAAGTCCAAAATACTCAATGACATCAATGCTTGCAGGAGCAATTTTAAATACAATATTAGACCCAATATTTATATTTGTATTTCATAAAGGAGTTGCAGGTGCAGCAATTGCAACAGTTATAAGTCAAATTTTAACATTTGTATTAAATGTAGCATATATTAAAAGATTTAAATCTATAAAATTAGATAGAGATAGTATAAAATTAAGACCAAATGTATGTAAAAAAGTATCTGCATTAGGAATAAGCAGTTTTATAACACAAATGAGTATAGTATGTGTTATGACAGCAGAAAACAACCTACTTGGAAAAGCAGGGGCAGAGAGCAAGTTTGGCGCTGAAATACCAATTACAGTACTTGGAATAGTTATGAAAATAAGCCAAATACTAAATAGTATAATAATAGGTATTGCAGCAGGAAGTCAACCAATATTTGGATATAATTATGGAGCTAAAAAATATGACAGAGTAAAACAAGCTCTAAAAATAGTGTTAGGTTCAAGTTTAGTAATAAGTACAATAGCATTCATATTATTCCAAACAATACCAGATAAATTAATAGCAATATTTGGTAGTGGAGACGAAAATTATATGGAATTTGCGTGTTTAGCGTTTAGAACATATCTATTTTTATGTATATTCAATGGTATACAAATACCATCAGGAATATTCTTCCAAGCAATTGGAAAAAGCACTAAAAGTGCAATATTATCACTTTCAAGACAAATTGTTATATTAATACCATCTATGATAATTTTAAGTCATATATTTGGTTTAATGGGCGTTTTATATGCAGGACCTGTAGCAGATGGAATAGCATTTATATTAGCTGCAATTTTATTGATTAGAGAAGTAAAACATCTAAAAGCTAATGGAACAGAGACTAAAACAGAAAAAGAAGAAATCAACGTTACTGCAAATTTGGAAAATCAAATTATAATAACACTTTCAAGAGAATATGGTTCAGGTGGAAGATATATTGGAAAATTAGTTGCGGAAAAACTTGGAATTAAATTATATGATAAAGAGTTTGTTGCAAAACTAGCAGAAGAAACAGGACTTTCTTCAGAGTATATCGAAAACAATGAACAAAAAAGAGGAGCTTTAGAAACTTTAAATAATGGTTATTATTCAGGATTAAGCAATTCGGATGAATTATTTATAAAAGAATCGGAATTAATTAAAAAAGTTGCAAGCGAAAATTCTTGTGTAATAGTTGGTAGATGTGCAGACTTTATATTAAAAGAAAACAAAAATGTATTTAAAGTATTTGTTTACAGCAATATGGAAAATAAAATAAAAAGAACAACTAATATTTATGGATTAGATAAAAATAAAGCTGAAAAAGAAATAAATAGAATAAATAAATTAAGAGCAAATCATTATAAATATTATACAGAAAAAGATTGGAATAATCCCGAAAATTATGATATTTGTATAAATAGTGATAGTTTAGGTGTAGAAAAAGCGGCAGATTTAATTTGTGAAATGATAAATGAAAAAGCACTTTTAGCTTAAATGTAGGAGGTGAAACATTGATAGGAAAAGTCGTACCAGAATTTTTTGAAAAACTTCTAGTAGAGCAATATGGCAAAGAAATTGAGGAGAATACAATTTGTAATTTGATAAAGCCTAAAAAAGTAACTTTAAGAGTAAACACAATAAAATCTAATACTGCTGAAATTAAAACGGTTTTAGAAGCTAAAAATATAGGTTTTAAGTCTGTAAATTGGTATGAAGATGCTTTTATAATAGAAAATGTAAAAGAAGATATAATTAAGGAATTAGAAATATATAAGCAGGGTAAGATTTATCTCCAAAGTTTATCATCAATGTTACCACCATTAGTATTAAATCCCAAACCACAAGAAAATATACTAGATATGGCTGCAGCGCCTCGGAGGAAAAACAACAGAGATGGCAGCTTTGTCTGGAAATAAAGCATATATTACTGCTTGTGAGAGAAATAAAATAAGAGGAGAAAAACTTAAATATAATTTAGAAAAGCAGGGAGCTAGCATGGTAAATGTAATGTTAGAAGATGCTGGAAATTTGAGCGATTTCTTTTCTTTTGATAAAATTTTACTTGACGCACCTTGCAGTGGAAGTGGAACAGATAATGTTTTTAAGAGTAACTTTACTTTGGATTTGGTCCAAAAATCTAAAAAGACACAGGAAAGATTAATAAGAAAAGCCTTAAAAATTTTAAAACCAGGAGGAGAGATGGTTTATTCTACGTGTTCTATTTTGGTAAAAGAAAATGAAGAGGTTATAGAAAAGGTTTTAAAAGAATTTAAAGCAAGTCTTGTGCCAGTTTATTTAAGTGGTGAGATTGAATGTTTACCAAGTAAGTTAAAAGATGTAGCAGTAGTTGCTCCAAACGAATTATTTGAGGGATTTTTTGTAGCTAAAATTCGAAAAGAAAAATAATATATTATACTCAATAGGTTCTAAACTGAGGCCTGTTGGGTATTTTTTGTAATTTATAAAAAAATCTTGTAATTTTATTTCAATATGCTATAATGATAACTGTAAAATACAAATCACAAAAATACGAAAGGAGAAATAAAAATGTCAACAACAAAATTTGTTTTAAATGAAACATCATATTTTGGAAATGGCGCAAGAGAAGTACTTGCAGAAGAAATTACAAAGAGAGGATTTAAAAAAGTATTTTTAGTATCTGATAAATCTTTAGTAGAAGCAGGAGTAGCTGCAAAAGTTGAAGAAGAGCTAAAAAAAGCTAATATAGAATATACATTATATTCAGAAATAAAACCAAATCCTACAATAAAAAATGTATTAGATGGAGTAGAAGCTTGCAAACAATCAAGAGCTGACTTAATAGTTGCTGTTGGTGGTGGTTCAAGTATGGATACTGCAAAAGGAATATCAATAGTAATGACAAATCCAGACAGAAGTGATATTAGATCATTAAATGGATTATCAAATACAGTTAACAAAGGTATGCCAGTTATTGCAATGCCAACAACTGCTGGAACTGCAGCAGAAGTTACAATCAACTATGTAATAACAGATGAAGAAAGAAAAATAAAAATGGTATGTGTAGACCCACATGATATTCCAATAATTGCTATTGTAGATACAGAACTTATGGCATCAATGCCAAAAGGCTTAGCTGCTGCAACAGGTTTAGATGCATTAACACATGCAGTTGAAGGGTATATTACAAAAGCACACAATTTAATGTCAGATATGTTCCATATGAAGGCCATAAAATTAATATTTGAAAATTTGAGCAAAGCGGTAAATGATAAAGATCCAGAAGCAATTGAAAAAATGGGATATGCTCAATATATAGCAGGAATGGGATTTTCAAACGTTGGACTAGGAATTGTTCACTCAATGGCTCACCAATTAGGTGCTGTATATGACACACCTCACGGAATTGCAAATGCAATGTTATTACCAACAGTTATGAGATTTAATGGAGAAAATCCAGAAACAGCTCAAAGATTTAGAGAAATTTTATGCGAAATTGGTAGACCAGATGCAGCTCACCTAAATGACCAAGATGTTATAAATACATTTGTATGGATGATTTCTGAATTATCTAAATCAGTTGGTGTAACTCAAAAAATTACTGATTATGGTGCAAAAGCAGAAGATTTTGAAATGCTTGCTGAAAAAGCTATGCAAGATCCTTGCAAACCAGGAAATCCTAGAGAGGTTTCAAAAGAAGAATTTGTTGAGTTGTTTAGAAGAGCAGCTGAATAGGATTTATAAAAAAATAGAGCTAGATATTTTTCGTATTTATCTAGCTTTATTTTTTTTATTTTGCTCTTGGATAAGGTTTAACCTCATTTGTTAATCCTAATAGGTAATCAACGCTTGTATCAAATAATATTGACATTTTCTTTAATGTTTCAATTGGAATATTAATTTTGCCCAGTTCGTATTTGCTATAGTTTGTTTGAGATATATTTAGAAATTCTGCAACGTCTTTTTGCTTCATTTCTCTGTCTTCTCTAATATCTTTTATTCTTAACATATTCTCACCTCAATAGTATTATAAAAAAGTTATGAGATAACTATTGACATTTAGTTATAATTTAACTATAACCTGACTTTGACAGTAAAAAAATGGAAATACGCACCTGTAACCTAGTCATATCAACTAAGTTAGGTGCGTGAACTGATTCCGAAAGTTGTTGTCTTGCAACCTATTTTTTGGTTGTTCCTAAAATTTTTTTTATATCTTGTAATGACCTATTTTTTAATGAAAAATCAATTCCTAATCTTTCTCCTATATCTTTTAATACTTCATCATAATAATTAAATATATAATAATTTTCTTGAATGTTGTAACAATTACATTTATTAAGACTTTCAAGTATCTTTCCTACTGAATATTTTTTATCAAGTTTGTGTTGTAATACTCTTGATAATACTAAAGCTATATAACATGTTAAGAAATGAGCTTCTATATGTTCTTTTCTTGATACGTAAACTGGTCTAGCATCTAATTCGCTTTTTGTAACTTTAAATGTTTCTTCTATTCGCCATAATCCTCTATAAATATCTATAATTTCATCAGGTGTTTTTTCAAATTCACTAGATACTATCATATAGTACCCATCAAGTTTTTCTTCTTCAGCAATTTTATCTTCGTCAAGTGAGAGTTGTGACTTAGCTTCAATAATTTCACCAGTTTCTTTATCAAAAACTAAATGTTTAACATATTTACTGGCACCAACACAATTTTTTTTATTATATTTTTGAATATTACCTATTAAATCTTTTGCTTTATCTATAGCAGGTTGCCTTTCAGCTTTGGCACGTTTAGCATAGTCAGCACTCCAAAAAACAACTTGATGTTCATCTACATTTTGTTTTATTTTAATAGTTTTACCATTTTTATCTTTTTTTGTTATAGTAATTTCTCTTGGGCATTTACGAGATTTCTTTTTATATGTTTTATCTTCATTGTATTGATATCCTTTTTCATCTAATACATAATTTTTTAAATCTTTATTAGCACCTCTAATGCTAAGGCTCATAACATATCCATTACCAATAGCTTTATTATAAGCTATATTGTTTCCTGTGTTTAAACCTTTGTCAGCAACGACAATAACTTTTCCAACATTATAATTTTTTTGTAACTCTTGTACCATTGGTTTTAAAGTTAAACAGTCAGTCGTATTTCCTTCGAATAATTTATAACACATAGGTAGTCCTAAAGAATCCATAAATAGTCCCATTTGAACAATAGGGTTAGGTCTATGTTCTTTACAAACTCCTTTTTTTCTAATTTCATCTGGGTCATCTATTTCAAAATAATAATTTGTAACATCGTAGAAAACAGCTTCATTTTTTGGTTTGTATTGTTCTTCAATATGGTCATAAATAAAGTGTTGAATCGTTTCCTTAAATGGTTCTAAATAGCTTAAAGCATTATAAACTTCTTTTAAAGAAAAATTAGTGTTTTCGAAAAATAAATCCTTATTTTCGTAGGTGGATTTTTTTGAATCAGGAAAAAGGCATCTAGCAAAAACTAATAATTTCACAATGTTATTAATTTTAAATTCTGATACATTTCTATCTTTAAATTTATTTATTAAAAATCTATCAATCTCTAATTCGTGATAAATTTTTGAAAGAGCAGAATAACCAAAGTTTCGCAAATTATCTGTTCCAACTTCAAGTTGTTCATTTTTATCTAATTTTATTAAAATTGGTTGTTTAGATAATTTTTCTTCTTCGTTCATTTTATTTACGACCTCTTTAAAATGAGCTATGGGATCCTCATACATTGTTTTTAAATCTTCAACAGCACCAAAATATTGTAGTGTTTTGTGTTTCACCTTGCCATTTGAATCTCTGTAACCTCTAGCAACAGATAAATATGTTTTATTTCTTCTTTTATCAAAAACTTTTTGTAAATACATTTTAAAATTCCTTATTTTAAATTTTTATGGTTAGAGTATATCACACAAAGAGACACACGTCAACAAAAAACGAGAAAAAATTTGACAAAAAAATTTGCCTTGATTTCAAGACATTCAAAGAATTTATTTATAGAAAAAGTGTCAAAGTACGGAGTTGTTTAGAAGAGCAGCTGAATAGGATTTATAAAAAAATAGAGCTAGATATT
>USOM01000042.1 GCA_900556345.1 uncultured Clostridium sp.
ATTCTGCAATTTCTGTTTCCTTATTTATTTGTTTTAGATATGTTAAATAAAGTGATGCATTTAAGTATAGTATTTGGAATAAAAATCTTGATTTTTTGTATGTTACAAAATTTTTGATTTTCATTTTTTCAAATGATTCTATTACTTTGTTTTTTCTTAATGATACTGTTATAAAATAATCGTCTCTTACAAATATCATTCCTAATGGCATTGTTGTATATATATCATTTTCATCGTGTTCTTTGTCTTTTTCTATTATTGGGACATCTACAACAAATAGTGTTGTGCTATCATCTTCTTCTGTATCGATTCTTGCTTTTTCTTCAAAGTCTAGCGCATCTCTTATAAATCCTTCTTGGATGTTTATGTTTTCACATACTTTTTTTATTTCTGCCTCTGAGGGGTTTGTCAGGTTTATCCAACTTCCTTTTTTAAATTCTTTTATTTCTTCAAATACATTTGTTTCTATATCTGTACAATATATTTTTAACATCCTTTTCACCCCATTTTTTTATTTTAACATATCTATTTTAAACTATTTGTCGTTTTTTGTCAACCAATTCATTTTTTCTAAATTATGCTCTAACTTCTTAATTAATATACATAAAAAGGAGTAGATTACCAATAAATTTCTTTATTAGTAATCACTCCTTAAAAATTCTTAGTTAAATATTATACTAACATTAAAACTGCCATAGGAGCATTATCTCCTCTACGTGGTTCAGCTTTAACAATTCTTATATATCCTCCAACTCTATCAGCATATTTAGGTGCGATTTCGTTGAATAATTTTGATGGTAAATCAACATTTTCACCATTTACTTTAACTTTGTTTATTTTGTTCATAATATTTCTTCTAGCATTTAATCTAGATGGCATATCTTTTTGTCTTGATTCTGTTGTTTCTTCTTTAACAACTTTTAAATATTCTTTACCATTTTTACTTTTTGCTATTTCTGTTAATTTATTTCCTTTTGAATCGCGTTTTGCTTTAACGACTTTTACATCAACCATTTCAAAGTTATCTTTTTCTTTAACAGCTAAAGCTATTATAGAATCAGCTATTTTCTTAACTTCTTTGGCTCTTGTTTCTGTTGTTGTTATTTTTCCATACATTATTAAATCTGTTGTTAATGTTCTTAACATTGACATTCTAATGTCTGTTGTTCTTCCTAATTTTCTGTTAGCCAATTTGTTCAACCTCCTTGTCTTACTTTTGGGTTTTACCCTATATTCTCTTTTTTATATTTTTTCTTATTCCTCTTCTGGTGCGAAATCTAATCCTAGAGCATGTAATTTGGCCACTACTTCATCTAAAGATTTTTTGCCTAAGTTTCTTACTTTCATCATATCAGATTCAGTTTTATTTGCTAAATCTTCAACTGTTGAAATTCCTGCACGTTTTAGGCAATTGAATGATCTTACTGATAATTCCAATTCTTCAATTGATTTTTCAAGAATTCTTTCTTTCTTGTTCTCTTCTTTTTCAATCATTACCTTTGTATTCTTAGTAGCTTCTGATAAATCTATAAATAATTCTAGGTGTCCTGTTAATATTTTTGCAGCTAAACTTAATGCTTCATAAGGTTTTAAACTTCCATCTGTCCAAACTTCGATAACTAATCTATCTAAATCAACCATTTGTCCAACTCTAGTATTTTCAATTTGATAATTTACTTTCTTTACTGGAGTGTAAATAGAATCTATTGGAAGTACTGATATATCTTGGTCTGGTGTTTTATTTTTGTCTGATGGAACATAACCTCTACCTCTGTTTGCTGTTAATTCCATAACTAAATGTCCACCTTCACTTACTGTTGCTATATGTAAATCTGGATTTAATATTTCAACAGTTCCATCTGTTTGAATATCTCCAGCTGTAACTTCACCTTCACCATTAAAGTCTAAACGCAATACTTTTTCTTCTTCTTCAGCAAATTTTAGTCTTACGTTTTTTAAGTTTACTATAATTTCTGGTACATCTTCTACGACATTTGGAATACTTGAAAATTCATGTAAAACACCATTTATTTTCACACTTGTTATGGCACAGCCAGGAAGTGATGAAAGTAATATACGTCTTAATGAGTTTCCTATTGTTACTCCATATCCTCTTTCTAATGGCTCACATACAAATTTTGAATAATTGTTTTCATCATCAATTTTTATACATTCAATATTTGGCCTTTCGAATTCTATCATTATTTAACCTCCTAATTATTTAGAGTATAGCTCTACTATTAAATGCTCTTCTATTGGAATATCTATATCTTCTCTAGCAGCTAATCTGATAACTTTTCCACTTAATTTTTCATTATCTTTTTCTAGCCATGCTGGAACTGGTCTTACTGAGTTTGCTTCAGCATTTGCTTTTATTGTGCTGTTATCTTTTTTAATTTCTCTAACTGTTATTACATCTCCAGCTTTTACTAAGTATGATGGAATGTTTACTTTCTTTCCGTTTACTTCAAATTGTCCATGGTTTACCATTTGTCTAGCTTCTGCTCTTGATACTCCATATCCTAATCTGTAAACTACATTGTCTAATCTACTTTCTAATATTTGTAATAGGTTTTCACCTGTTATACCTTTTTTGTTTGAAGCCATAGTAAAATATTTTCTAAATTGCTTTTCTCCAACTCCATAATATGATCTTGTTTTTTGTTTTTCTCTTAATTGTGTTCCGTATTCAGAAAGTTTTGTATTCTTTTGACCGTGATCTCCAGGTGCATAGTTTCTTCTTGATATACTACATTTATCTGAATAACATCTTTCACCTTTTAAGAATAATTTGCATCCTTCTCTACGGCAAACACGACATTGAGCGTCTTTATATCTTGACATTTCTAATTTCACCTCTTTATATTTTATTTATATTAAACTCTACGTCTTTTTGGTGGTCTACAACCATTGTGTGGTATTGGTGTTACGTCTTTTATTGAACTTATTTCTAATCCTGCTGTTTGAAGTGCTCTTATTGCAGCTTCTCTTCCTGAACCAGGACCTTTAACAAATACTTCAACAGTTTTTAAACCATGTTCCATTGCTTTTTTAGCAGCTGTTTCTGCAACTTCTCCTGCTGCAAATGGTGTGCTTTTTCTAGAACCTTTAAATCCAAGTCCTCCAGCGCTTCCCCATGCTATAACATTTCCTGCAACGTCTGTAACAGATACTATTGTATTGTTAAAGCTTGAATGAATGTGTGCTGCTCCTCTTTCAATGTTTTTTCTATTTCTTTTTGTAACTGTTTTTCTTGTTACGTTTTTAGCCATTGTCTTAACTTACCTCCTCTTTTTTGGTAATAGGATTTTCTTTAATTTTTCTCGTTTTTATTACGAATTTTCATTTAAAGTTTTTCCTTATTTTATCGCTTTATTTATTATTTTTTGCTTTTACTTACAACTTTTCTTGGACCTTTTCTTGTACGAGCATTAGTTTTTGTTCTTTGTCCTCTTACAGGTAGTCCTCTTCTATGTCTTAATCCTCTATAGCATCCGATTTCTGTTAATCTTTTGATGTTTAATGCTATTTCTCTTCTTAAATCTCCTTCAACTTTGTAGCTTTCGTCGATTTCTTTTCTTATTAAATTAACTTGATCATCTGTTAAATCTTTAACTCTGATGTCTGGGTTTATTCCAGTTTTTGCTAATATTTTTTGAGAACTTGTTAAACCTATACCATATATGTATGTTAGTCCTATTTCTACCCTTTTTTCTTTAGGTAAATCTACTCCTGATATACGAGCCATGTTTTAATTACACCTCCAAATTTTTTGTAGTTATGTTTTATTTTTTGATTTTTCATAAGCTTTTACCCGTCTGCTTAAAGGTGAAATGCATTTAATAAAATAAATCGGATTGTTTTTATTTTATTAAATCTTTAAGTTTTTTGGTAAATATATATATACACAAATAGATAATTTTCAGCCGCTACCTATTTTGTGTTATAAACTATTAAAATTATATGCTAATTTTGCATACACATCTGCCTTTTTTGTTTTTATGTATTTGTTTTATTTACCCTTGTCTTTGTTTGTGTTTAGGGTTTTCGCAAATTACTCTTATTACACCTTTTCTTTTGATTACCTTACATTTGTCGCATATTTTTTTTACTGATGGTCTTACTTTCATTTCACTCATTCCTTTCTATATTTGATTGTTATTTAGCTCTCCAAGTAATTCTGCCACGATTTAAGTCATACGGTGACATTTGTACTTTTACTTTATCACCTGTTAAAATTTTTATGTAATTCATTCTTAGTTTTCCAGAAATAGTTGCTAATATTTGATGTCCATTTTCTAATTCTACTTTAAATGTTGTATTAGGTAATGTTTCTACAACTTTTCCTTCTAATTCTATTAAATCTTCTTTAGCCAAATTCTCGCCTCCTTAAAGAGCTATTTTTTCTATGAAAATAAATTAAGGTAAAGCTTTTGTAATTTGAAGCTTTTATGTAACTTTGATATCATTACATATTTCCCCTATTATCCACAATAGCTTTACCATTATACCCCATTTTTATTTTATTGTCAATATTTTTGGCTCATTTTCTGTAATTAAAATTGTATTTTCATAATGTGCAGCCAAACTTCCATCATCTGTTACAATTGTCCATCCATCATCTAGTTCCCAAATGTCTGGTTTTCCTTGAATTACCATAGGCTCTATACATAAAGTCATACCTGGTTCTATTCTTATTCCTTTTCCTGCTTTTCCATAATTTGGTATTCCAGGATCTTCATGCATTTCTCTTCCTATTCCATGTCCCTGAAATTCTTTTAAAACTGAAAATCCTTGTGATTTTACATATTCTCCAACTGCATGTGAAATATCTCCAATTCTAAACCCAGGTTTTGCAAATTTTAATCCTTCGAAAAATGATTGTTTTGTAACTTCTACTAATCTTTTAGCTTCTGGTGATACATTTCCTACCATAAATGTACGTGCAGCATCTCCGTGAAATCCATTTTTTAGAGCTACTGTATCTACACTTACTATATCTCCATCTTTTATTATATGATTTTTATGAGGTATTCCGTGTATTACTTCATCATTTACAGAAATACAAGTTGATGCTGGAAATTTTGGTACTCCTCTTATTCCTGGGTCATATCCAATTTGAGCAGGTATTGCTCCTAAACTTCTCATTATTTTTTCGGCTTCTTGGTCAAGCTCATAAGTTGAAACTCCAGGTCTTACCTTTTTTTCCAGCTGTTCATAAAATTCTGCAACTATTTTACATACATCTTTCATTAATTCAATTTCTTTTTTAGATTTTATTGTAACCATTTTTTTAGCCTTCTTTCTAATTCCTATTTATTTTTTATATAGTTTACAATATCTTTTGCAGCGTCTACACCTAATCTGTTTATTGCTACACTTACTTCTTCGTTTCTTACTATTCCTTTTTCAGCGTAGAAGTCTATAACTGGTTTGGTTTGTGTGAAGAATGTGTCTAGTCTTAATTGTAATTTTTCTCTTGTGTCATCAACTCTTTTTGTTAATGGTACTTTACAATCATCACATAATTCTCCTTCTTTTGGTTTATTTAATACCATGTTATATACTCTTTTACATTTTGGGCATTCTCTTCTAGCTAATACTCTTTCTATTATTTCCTCTGTTGGTGTTGTTAGGTTTACTACTAAATCTACCTTAGTATTTTTTTTCGATAAAATTTTGTCTAGTTCTTCTGCTTGTGCTAGATTTCTTGGGTATCCATCTAGGATGAATCCGTTTTCACAATCTGGTTCATTTAGTCTATTTTTTACCATTTCATTTGTTACTTCATCTGGAACTAGTTTTCCTTCGTCTGCATATTTTGTTGCTATTTTTCCAAGCTCTGTTCCTTCTTTTATATTTTTTCTGAAGATTTCACCCGTTGATATGTGTGGTATGTTTAACTCGTCTTTTATTAATCCTGCCACTGTTCCTTTTCCTGTTCCTTGGGCTCCCATCATTATAATATTCATATTTTTTGTCTCCTTTTCGTTTATTTTTTTGACATTGGTATTTTATCTCTTTTGGGGCTAAAAGTCAACTGTTTATAAAACTTTCCCCTCTTCATAACACGCATACATATATTCTGGACTTTCATAATACATACTACTATTATAATTATCTATCTTTTCAATTATCCAAGATTCTAAAACTTCTACTAATGTATCTATTTATTTCTCTTCTTTTTTTGATACTTTTACTATTAGTCTTTGATAAATTCTACCAAGTTCCCAAAATGATGGTATTCTATATTCGCAATTTTGGGTTACATCATAATCTCCGTTTTTTATTTGAGCTTTTTCTATAAATTCTTCTGCAACTTTCTCTATGTTTTCTGAATGGTATACTTCGGCTAAGCTGTAAATTTTATTTATTGTTTCTTTTCCTAGTTTTTCTACAACTTCCTTTTTAGTGTTTTTTGTTTTTCTTGCAATATATTCTATTAAGCTACATGTAAAAAATAACTCATTATTTTTTTGTGGTTCCATTTTCTATTTCCTCCGCCCCTATAAACTTAATACACTTTAGTGCATTTTCTTTGCAAAATACTATTCTTGGTTCTTTTACTTCGCAGTAACTTCCGTGATATATTATTTGTTTTGACATATTTTTCCTCTCTTTCTTGCAAGTATATTTTAACAAATTTTTTTTTGAAATACAAGCTCTTTGTAAAAAACGCAAGTTAACGACCAATTTTGGCACTCTTATGCATAAAATTGGTCGTTAACTCGTGTTTTATTGTCCTATCCATATCATATATTTAAATTTTACTGACCAAAAATCACAAAAGTCAAGCGACTTTTGTGATTTACTAAAATTATAACTATTATAAAATCTACTTCTTCAACACAAATTCATCAAAAAATTTACATTGCAAATTAAAGCTATTACAATGATTCGCATACCCTCTCCAAGAATTAATACAAGCTAAAACATAATCCAAATTAATTCTATTTTCCCTATACAGCTTTTCAAAATTTTTTAATTTTCGTCTCATTTTCTTCTTACTTTGAACTCTAAGTAACTTATGTGTTTTCCAAATGCGGTATCCACAAAAGTTCACACCTTGATTTGCTTTAAAATATGTAGTTTTTTGATTTAATTTTAAATGTAGTTTTTCATCTAAAAATACTGTAATTTTCTCCAAAATGTTTTTTGCTTCTTCCTTAGATTTTAGTAATAATACAAAATCATCCATATACCTTTCCACATATTTTATTTTTAACTTTTCTTTTAAATATTTATCAAATTCATTCATATATATATTTGCATAAAAT
>USOM01000043.1 GCA_900556345.1 uncultured Clostridium sp.
CTAAGTCAGTCTTAAAAAAAATAGGTTTATCTATTTTTACAAATCTTGTTATTGTTACTGGATTAAATCAATTATTAAAAAGAATTTTACAAAGACCTCGTCCAACAGAATTTAGAATAGTAGAAGAAACAGGATATAGCTTTCCTTCGGGACATTCTATGGTAAGCATGGCATTTTATGGATATTTAATATATTTAATTTATAAATATGTAGAAAATAAATATGCAAAGTGGTGTTTAATTTGTCTGTTAAGTTGTTTAATAATTTCGATAGGAACAAGTAGAATATATCTTGGAGTACATTATACAAGTGATGTTTTAGGTGGATTTTTAATATCTATTTCATATTTGGTAATTTATATAAGTGCGGTAAATAAATTTTTGACAGAAAGATAATAATGTAAAAATTTGCCAATTATAATTATATGTTATAATATAAATAGTTATGTTAAAAGCAAAATAAGCGAAAGTTTATGACGCAAAGCCATAGGTCTAAAAGCTGAAAAGCTCAAGATAGCTAGGTTGCACAAATGAAAAGGGGGAGTTTTTATGGAAAAGAAAAAAATGAAAATTTGGAAAAAGCTTTTAATAGCATTAGGTGTAATAATAGCATTATTAGCAATTGTATTTATTGGCTATAAACTGTATGACTATATGGACAAAGAAACAAGGTTTAAAGAATTTGAGAAAAGAGACTATGTTAAAACAGAAGGAACACTATCTTATGTAGGAGATAATAGTTCAAAAGTAGAAGATATGGATTATGTAACTCAAGATGAAATTGGAGTAAAGGTAGATTCGATAAGTATAACAGATGATACTTTTAAAGCTAATGTAAGTTTTAAGTTTAACCAAGAATTTGATTATAGAACATTTAGCTATGGATATGCTGTATATGATGAGAATAATAATATATATCAAGTTTTCTCAAGAATGCATATAGGAGAAAATGAGAGGTACAACTATAATTACATATTTTTAAACCGAGAAATAAGTGGAAAAAACAGTAAAGATATATATGATAATTGTTTATCAGATAGATCAGGCATTAATAAAATAGAACAAAACGAAAGTGAAAAAACAGTTACAACACAAATTAATATGGAAGCAAGGGAAAAATATCCACAAAGTAAAAAGTTATATATTAAAATATTTGATTTAGGATATTTTACTGCTGATAAAGATGAAAATGGTGAAATGAGTGCAGAAAACTTTAACTTAAGTGATGCTAAGTGGCTATTTGAATTTGATGTACCTGAGGAAATGAATCAAAGAAATACAGTAAATCTTAAATTAAATGCTGAAAATGA
The DNA here is from genome assembly GCA_900556345.1 of uncultured Clostridium sp. Taxonomy (GTDB): domain Bacteria; phylum Bacillota; class Clostridia; order TANB77; family CAG-508; genus CAG-269. Next base: position 1,310 of record USOM01000043.1, read on the forward strand.
AATTCCAAATTTAGAGATAAAAAGTATAACTCTAACAGAATCAAAATTAGTTATAAACTTTAAATCAAAGGAATATGTGGATTTTATAATGGCAGGAAAAGATATGGAATCAAATGAATTCCGTACAAAATGTGATGAAATGTTAAATGTAACTGACGAAGAAGGTAACAAATATCAAGACCTTGGAGGCGGAACAACAGGAGAAGAAAATGGATATAAAATTTCATTTAATGCGACAAAAAATGATTTATCTAAAAAATTATTCTTGAATTTTAAGATTGGAGATACACAATATAAGAGCGAATTAATAAGTGAATAATAGAGAAATAATTATAATAAAAGCAAGATAGTCTATTTGAGATTATCTGCTTTTTGTTGTATAATAATTACATTTATAAAAGAAAGGCGAAAATAAATTAATGTTACAAATAAAAAATATTTACAAAGAATTTAAAACAGGAAATCTAGTGCAAAAAGCACTTGACAATGTAAGCTTAAATCTTCGAGATAGCGAATTTGTTGCAATACTTGGTCCAAGTGGTTCTGGAAAAACAACACTTCTAAATATAATTGGTGGGTTAGACCATTACGACAAAGGAGATTTAATAATAAACAAAATCTCAACAAAAAATTATAAAGACAGAGACTGGGATTCATATCGTAACCATACAATAGGATTTGTTTTTCAAAGTTACAATTTAATTCCTCATCAAACTATTTTAGCAAATGTTGAGCTTGCATTAACAATTTCAGGTGTACCAAGATCTAAAAGAAAAGCAAAAGCAATGAAAGCATTAGAACAAGTAGGGCTTGCGAGTCAAGCACATAAAAAGCCAAACCAGTTATCTGGAGGTCAAATGCAAAGAGTTGCAATTGCAAGAGCATTAGTAAATGATCCAGATATAGTATTAGCAGATGAACCAACAGGTGCATTAGATAGTGAAACAAGTGTGCAAGTAATGGAATTATTAAAAGAAGTTGCTAAAGACCGTTTGGTTGTAATGGTAACACATAATCCAGAATTAGCAGAGGAATATGCAACAAGAATAGTTAACTTAAAAGATGGAGTTATATGTTCAGATACAAATCCATATATGATAGAAAATGAAAAAGAGGAAAAAGCTAAACATAAGAATATGGGAAAAACATCTATGTCAATCTTTACATCACTATTATTAAGTTTTAATAATTTAAAAACTAAAAAGGGAAGGACTGCATTAGTTTCATTTGCTGGAAGTATTGGTATTATAGGAATTGCACTAATACTATCATTATCAAATGGGGTTAATAATTATATAAAATCAATAGAAGAAGAAACATTATCAGAATATCCAATACAAATTCAAAGTACAGGTATAGATATAAGTTCAATGTTAGTAAGTGACCAAAATGATGGCAAATCAAATAATGAGGATAATATAAAAGTTACGAGTAAAATAACGAATATGTTCTCAAAAATGGGAGCAAATGATTTAGCATCACTAAAACAATATTTAGATAGTGATGAAAGTGGACTTAAAAACTATGCTAAAGATGTTGAGTATTCATATAATGTTAAACCTATTATATACAGTAGCAATACACAAAAATTAAGGCAGGTAAATCCGGATAAATCTTTTTCTGGTTTAGGAATAGGTTCGAGTAGTTCGCAAAATAGTTTAATGTCTGATATGATGAGTACAGATATTTTTTATCAAATTCCAAGTGACTCTAAACTGTATGAAGATCAGTATGATATAAAGGCAGGAAAACTACCTACAAACTATAACGAGTGTGTGTTGGTATTATCTCAAAATGGAAATATAAGTGATTTTGTTTTATATGCATTAGGTTTAAGAGATTATGATGAATTTGATAATATAATAAATCAGGTTATGTCTGGAAAAAATGTGGAAAGCCCGGAGTATCTTGAGGATTATTCTTATGAAGATATATTGGGAATTACTTTTAAGCTAATAAATAGTAGTGATTGCTACAAATATGATGATGAATATAAAATTTGGAAAGATAAAACAGAAAACAATGATTATATGAAAAATCTTGTGGAAAAAGGTGAAGATATAAAAATTGTTGGAGTACTTAAACCAAAAGATGGAGCAACTGCGCCAATGCTTCAGGAGGGAATATGGTATTCTAAAGATTTAACAAACTATGTTATGGAAAAAGCGTCTAACAGTCAAATTATAAAAGAGCAGTTAGAAAATCCAGATATTAACGTATTTACAGGAAAAAGGTTTGATGAAACAGAAAGTGAAAATCCTTTTGATATGAATTCTTTAATAGAAGTAGACCAAAATGCTTTAAAAACAGCTTTTAAAATAGATTCATCAAAAATAAAGGTAGATTTTAGTAATGTAAATAATTTAATTAGTCAAACAAATTTGCCAGCTCTTGATTTAAATGATGTAATAAGTAAATTAGATTTTTCGTTATCAAATGATGATATGAAAATAATGATGAATGAACTTGTAAAAGGATATAATGACTACTTAAATAAATACCATCCAGAAGCAAATTGGGAAAATATTAGTGAGAAATTAACCGAATACATAAATTCAAAAGAAGCACAGGAATTAATAAAAAAAGAAGTAGAAAATGCTATAAAAGAAAATGGCTCTATTACAATTACAGAGGAACAGATGCAGAAAATAATGAAAAAGTTAATAGAGAATTTTGAGGAATATGCAAAAGAAAATGGATTAGTAGATACCAGTAAATTAGAAGAATACTTAATGGAGTATTTACAATCTGAGGAAGCCAAAACGATTATAAGTAACAATTTAACTAAGATAATACAGTCGCAAAATTTAGAAAAACAAATTTCGAATATTATGAATGATTATATGAAAACAGCAACAAGTAGTATAAGCAAGAGCTTAGAAAAAGAGATAACAAAAAGTATGAACAATTTAAGTAAATCTATGTCTAAAGCAATTAGTATAGATGAAAAAGCTTTTGTGGGTGCTTTTAAAATGAAAATGGATGAGGAAGAACTAACAGAGCTTTTATCTGCAGTTATGTCAAAAGAGAAGAATAGTTATGAAAATAATTTAACAAAATTAAATTACACAAAAATAGAAGAACCTTCTGGAATTTTTATTTATCCTAAAGATTTTGAGGGTAATAAAGAAATTACTAATATATTAAGTGAGTATAATAACAAAATGAAAGAAAAAGGTGATGAGGATAAAGTTATTTCTTATACAGATATGGTTGGAACTTTAATGAGTTCTGTAACAACTATTATAAATGTTGTAAGTTACACTCTTATTGCATTTGTATCAATATCACTTGTAGTTTCCTCAATTATGATAGGAGTTATTACTTATATTAGTGTGTTAGAACGTAAAAAAGAGATTGGTATTTTAAGAGCGATGGGAGCTTCTAAGCATAATGTTGGGCAAGTATTTAATGCAGAAACCTTTATTATTGGATTACTTGCAGGTTTGATTGGAATTGGTATTACGAGCATATTATTAATTCCTACAAATAAACTTATTTATGCACTTTCAAATGGAGCTAATGTTAGAGCATCATTGCCATTTGTTGGAGGTATTGTTTTAGTTGTATTAAGTACAATTTTGACGTTGATTGGTGGAATTATTCCTTCTAAGAAAGCAGCTAAGGAAGATCCTGTTTTGGCGTTAAGGTGTGAGTAGAAAAGATGAATAAAAAAAGATTAGCTTTTAACCAACAAAGCTAATCTTTTTTTAAAATTCCCACAATAGTATCAACACAAATATCAGTCATCACATTATAATCAAGTCCATCATGCCTATGATAAACAATTTCATGACACAAATTATCAATCAATCCAATACAAATATGAACCCTTTCCATTAAATTTTTACCCTCAAAACCATTATTAACCAAAAGTTCATAAATCTTTTCAGTCATTTCCATTTCTCTTTTATGAAAATAAAAAGCAACATCTTCATCTAAATGAGCCATAGCCATAATTTCCTCATGAGCAGATTTAGAAAGTTTATGATTTTGAACAAAACTATCAATCATTTTTCTTATAATATCATTCAAATTACTTTTATCAAAATTATTTGCAGGAACATTAAGCATTGGATAAAAAATATTATCTGCATATTTTTTCAAAGCATCTATAAGAATATCATGTTTATCTTTAAAATACTGATAAACTATGCCTGTAGAAACACCTGCATTTTTAGCTATTTCAGCAGTATTAGTATTATAATATCCTTTTTCACAAATTAACTCAAAACCAGATTCGATAATTTTTTCTTTTTTCTCAATTGACCTCTTTTGTATAGGTTCTCTTATTTCATATTCACTCATAAAATCCTCCTAAAAATTCATTCAATTATACAACTAAAAAAATTCATTGTCAATAATGTGAAAAACCTTTCATATTATATTGACTTTATACGAAAAAATATATATAATCTATCAAGAATATGAAAGAAGTTTCATATAGAAGGAGGAAATATGAAAACAATAGTAGAATTAAAAAATTTAAGCAAAATTTATAATACAGGAGAAAAAGAATTTAAGGCATTAGACAATATTGACTTATCAATAGAAAAAGGAGAATTTGTTGTAATACTTGGGCCATCAGGAGCAGGAAAATCAACTTTATTAAACCTAATAGGTGGAATGGATACGCCTACGAATGGAAGTATAAAAATAGATGGAGAAGAGATTTCAAAATACAATGAAAATAAATTAAGTGAATACAGAGCTGAAAATATAGGATTTATTTTCCAATTTTACAATATATTGCCAACACTTACTGTATTAGAAAATGTTGAATTAATAAAAGATGTAGTAAAAAATGGAAATGACAGTAAAGAAGCAATAAAGGCAGTTGGATTAGAGGAACATATGAACAAATTTCCAAACCAATTATCAGGAGGAGAACAACAAAGAGTTTCAATTGCAAGAGCAATCGCAAAAAATCCAAAATTATTATTATGTGATGAACCAACAGGAGCATTAGATTCTAAAACAGGTGTTGAGGTTTTGAAATTATTAAAAAAACAATGTGATGGAAATAATGGGGAAAATACAGTAATTATAGTAACACATAATAGTTTATTTGCCGAGATTGCAGACACAGTAGTTAGAGTAAAAAACGGAAAAATTGAAAGTGTAACTAAAAATGAAAATCCTAAAAAGATTGATGAGGTGAACTGGTAATATGCTAAGAAGAAAAATGATTAGAGATATAAAGCAAAACTTATCACAATTTATTACAATATTATTAATGGTTTTCATTGGAATTATGGCTTATAGCGGAATTGAAAGTTACATGGAAGGAATGAAAGAAACTGCAAACAATTTTTATGGTGATTACAATTTACAAGACTTAAATGTGATGGGGGAACTCTCAGAAGAAAATATTAATACAGTAAAAGAAATTAGCAATGTGAAAAATGCAGAAGGAAAATTAAAGGTAAATGGAGTTCTAGAAAATGATGATGATACCACAATTTCTATGAATTTTATAGAGGAAAATGAAATATCAAAATTTTATATTGTAGATGGAGAAAATTTTAATAAAGACACAAAAGGAATATGGCTAGACAACTTTTTTGCAGAAGAAAACAATTTAAAAATTGGTGACACATTAAAAGTAAAATATGATGGATATGTTTTCGAGGAGAAAATAGTAGGACTTATAAATGTACCAGATCATGTTTATGATGTAAAAGATGAATCACAACTATATCCAGACCATAAAACATTTGGATTTGCATATGCAGCTATTAATGAATTAGAAGGATTTATAAAAAATCAAGTAATGAAAGAAGCTAATCTAACAGATGAAAGCATATTTAATCAAGTGTTTAGCGATTTTAATTACAAAGATTATATTAAATATAACTACATAATGG
>USOM01000044.1 GCA_900556345.1 uncultured Clostridium sp.
GCTATAAAGCAAGATAACCCAGAGCTTGTAACAGCCAAATCTAAAAATATTCCTATAATAGAAAGAGCTGATTTCCTAGGTGAACTTACAAGATGCTATAAAGACACAATTACAATTTCTGGTACACACGGAAAAAGTACAACAACTTCAATGGTTTCACTTTGTTTCTTAGAAGCCCTAAAAGACCCTAGCATTCAAGTTGGTGCTGATATTAAACAATTAAATGGAAATTATAAAGTTGGTAATAGTGAATATTTTATTATTGAAGCTTGTGAATATGTTGAAAGCTTTTTAAAATTTAGCCCTAAATCTGAAATTATTTTAAATATTGATAATGACCATTTAGATTATTTTAAAAATTTTGAGAACATAAAAAAAGCTTTTGTAAAATATGTAAAACTTCTTCCAGATGATGGTTTACTTGTTGTTAATGGTGATGATAAAAATGCATTAAATTTAATAGAATACACAAATGCAACTTCTATAACCTACGGAATTTCTAATAAAAATACTGACTTTTTTGCTGTAAACATTGTTTTTGACAATAATGGTTTCCCAGAATTTGATGTTTATGCAAAAGGCGAATTTTATGGAAGAATCAAATTAAGTATTCCTGGTATGCATAATGTTCTAAATGCTTTGGCTTGTATTGCTTTATGTGATTATTATGGAATAAACTTAAATTCTATTCAAAAAGCTTTACTTTCATTTACAGGTGCAAATAGAAGATTTGAATTTAAAGGAACTGTAAATGGAGCAAATATTTATGATGACTATGGTCACCATCCAACAGAAATTGTAGCTACTGCTAAAGCTTTAATGAATAAAAAATATAATAAATCTTGGGTTGTTTTCCAACCTCATACTTATAGTAGAACTAAAAATCTTATGGATGATTTTGCTAAAGCTTTATTAAATTTCGATAATATAATTATTTTAGATATTTATGCTGCTCGTGAAAAAAATACTTATGGTGTTACTTCTAAGGATTTAGCTGATAAAATATGCAGCCTTGGAAAAGATGCTTTATATATACCTGATTTTAATGATTGCGTAAAATATTTAAAAGAAAATATTCACGAAAATGATATTATTATAACACAAGGTGCAGGAACAGTTACAGAAATTGGTCCTATGCTATTGAAATAATAAAAATGTACCAAAAGGACCAGGTCCTAATGGTACATTTTTATTTTATAAATTAACAACATAATCTTCCAAGAAATAAATATTTCCATTAGAATTTCTGTATAATTCATAGTTAACATTATTAACATTATACGCACCCCAACGCTCTCTTCCAAGTGCCATAAGGTAAGCGGTTTTTACGTTCAAATCACTTAAACTCGCTATATATTTATACATATCTTTATCAGCAATGGTATCTCTAGAATAACTTCCCATTATACTTGTATAGCTACCATAGTCATTATGTGGATAATAATGTACATTTTTATCTTCTTCTCCTTCTGTTGTCGCCTCTTGAATTAGTTGTCTTTGCTCAAAGTCTACTTTCCAAACTCCAGCATAATATCCTAAATTATTCTTTTGTTTTAATGTTAGCTCTGTTCCTAAAGATTTATCGTTTACTTTACAATATATATCTTGTATATCTTGATCTGATGAATTTTTAGTTAAAAGATATATATCATTTTCATCTATATATTCCTTTGTTAATGTATTTGCAACTACAGAATATCCGTTATATTTCTTTGCTCCTAAACTCATTCCTTGTAAAAATGATATTGCACAAACATCATTTTCTATAGTTTCCCAATCTGTTTCCGATATTTTAGGCATCAAAAATTGTTTATCTGATGAAAATGATGCAATCGCTGTTGATAGATTTGTTTCTACAACATATCTTATTACTGCTTTTCTATGTTGATTGAAATTTGAATCTGCATTTTCGATATTGCTTGTTCCTCCAAAGATTTCTATGTTGCCATAATTTTGTAGTGATGTAGCATTATCATCTGCAGTCGCATTATATATAGTTGACATATTTGCTTTTAAACCACTTAAATCATATTTATTATGTTCTGTTCCTGATTTATCTTTTCGTTTAGTTGTACTAGTAAATTCTCCTTTATTTAAAACCCAACAAGAAAATTCATAAGCATCTTTATAATACTCATATGCACTTTTATTATGCTTTATAGCTTTATAATATTTTAAGAATTCAGTCTTTTCTGCTGTTGTATTAGATTCATCATATGTTTTTACCTGACTATAATTTCTTGTTCCATTTGAATCTATATAGAATATTCCTGTTCCTGCATCAAAAGTTTCTCCACATTTTTCAATAGTTCCTGTTTTACTTTTATCTGCTTTGGGATCTAAGTAATATTTTTTTCCATTTATTTTGGCATATGAATACAGATAATCATCAGTACTTCCGCCTACGTATTCTTTTAACTCTTCTGTTGTTCCTTCTTCAAAATCAACGCCCATATAATTATATTTATTTTGACCTCGATATTTATATATTCCCTTTCCAGCCTCTGCTTCCGCTTTAGTATCTGCTATACTATACAAATAACCATTGTCATAAACAAATTCTCCATTTACTTTTCCTTGTATAGTTATATAATTATCTAATGTGTAAATTATGGAAAAATCGCTTTCTCCGCTTGCATTTGAATATTTATACCTAGCAGTATAGTAAACATATGGTTTTAATCCTTCTTCAGTATCACCATTTACAGTATAAGATTTATCATAAGCATCTTCTCCTCTAGCATCTTTATCTGGGATTTCTGTTAAAGTATTAGTAAAAGGTGTATAAGTATAATACCCATCATACATTGTAAATACAATCGCAGGTACATATTCTTTCATAACATCAGATTTATTTCCTAAGAAGTTGAAATTAGATGCTAAAGAATTATAAAAAGTTTTAGCTGCTGCTTCTATATCTTGTATCTTTTTATTAGTAACATCACCAAAAGCATTATTAACAGTATTTAATTGGTATGCTTTTATCGCATCATATGTAGAGTTTAAAAGCCTTGTATTATATACCAATTCTCTTTCTTCTGTTTCTATTTTATTACTTATATACTCAGATAAAACCATAGATATTGGCATTATTATTATTATAAATATGATTGCTAATGATTGGAGTTTCATATGTATTCCTTTCCTTTGTCCAAAATTAATGGGAACAAACATCTAACTTTTTATTTTATAAAAAACAAAAATTACATGTTTGTTCCCCCTTTTAATTGCATTTAAAATTAAACAAAAAGCTTGTAATAAAATAACCTACAAGCTATTTTATTTTTAATTTGCTGTTGTTTTTGTTACTATTCCAGATTCTTGTGCAACTATATTGCCACTTGTATTTCCTGTAACTTTATACATAAAGTTTCTTAATTGTCCTGCTACTGTTGTATTTGTATTTTCAACATTAACAGATACTATATCTCCTTCATTTAATGATAATGGTAATTGTTCTAAAACTTGAGTTGTATACATTGTATAATATACATTTTGTCCTATTGTTGTTGTATCTCCACTACTCTTCTTTGCAGGATTTTGGTCTAATTTTTGTATTGTAATTTCTGCATCATATGAATTTCCTGTTGATGCAAGAGTTAATATGAAGTTATCATAATCATCTTGAGAAAGATATCCTGTTGTTCTTATTTTGTTTGTAAAATCTGTTGTTGCATTTTGAATTGATAATTGTGAAACATCATCTGATTTATCTGCCATTGTCATAAGTGGAAAAACAAACATTAATATTGCTGCTAAAAATATTGCTATTATTGTTACTGCTGAATCTCCCATAATTTTCCTTCCTTTCAAATCAATAATATTATTAAACAATTATATTATATCATTTTTTTGTTTATTTTGTAAATAGTTTTTTTCTATTTTATGGATTCGAATTTGGTTATACTTCTACATAGGTTATAATTCTATATACTTCCTTATTTTCCGAAGTAACACCTTGAGCAGAAGCTTTTTGATATTCTCCTAGGTATTCATTAAAGTTTTTATCCTTAATTAATTCAAATAGCTTTCCTCCCTCTGTTGATTTCAGTACTTCATTTATGTTTTGGTTAGTATCTGAACCTATTGTTATCTTAATTAATTTATCTCCTGCTTTTATTATAGGCTGACCATCTTTGTTTTTCACTACAGAATCTACTGATGCAACCATTGTTTTTATATGAGAAGTATCAATTTGGTCTCTTATATCACTATTAAATTTTATATATATAACATAATCTTCTTTTATAGCTCTATACATTGATGCTATAAGTGCATCTGAACCAATTACTCTTGTTGATGAACTTCTTTTACTTTCTATATAATTTATATATGTGTCTCCATTTCTTGCCATTCTTATTTCTTCATTTTCACCAACAATCCTGTTTACTTCGGCTCTTACAGTTGTAAAAGAAGATATACAAACAGTAAGTGCTATTATAAATATTAACATTTGACCTGCCATTATTAAGGCATCTGACGCATTTTCCATTTGAATATCTCCTTTCTTTTATTATTTTAATTATTGCTAACTGTAATCTCATTAATTAAACCATTATCACCATATGTTGATGTAACAGTATAAAATTTTCCAGCTCCTGTTGCTACCTTTTTAGTTGCATTTGGACTACTGTTATTGTAGCCTAAATCAGAATCATCAGGAGAAATAGTATTATCTCCATTTGTTGATGGATATGAGATTATTACCCCTTTTCCTAATTCATTTGAATTATGTGCAGAAGTATTTATTGATATAACCAACTGTATCAATGCATTTACCTGTGATCCACTAATACTATCTCCCATATATGGTGTCAACTTTGAATTAAAATTAGCAATTGCCTGTTCATCCATATTAGCGCTATCTTTAACTGATTTAGAAAAATTGTTAAAGATTAATACACCTAATGATACAATTAGTATTGCTACTAATATAGCACCCGCCATTATTAAAGCTTTTGACGCATTTTCCATAGTTTCACCTCAAATTAATCTTAGTTTGCTTTTACAGTTATTTCTTGAATTGTAGAACCATTATATTTTGAAGCTGTAACAGTATAAGTTTGGCTGCTTGGTAATTTTGTAATATTTGTTGATTTTACATCAGCATCTGCTGTATTAGCACCAGACACTCCATATGTTGCTGTTGCAACACCTTTGTTTTGATCAGCAGTAATAGTTACCTTTATATATCTTTTTGTTCCATTTGTTTTTTCAGATTGATTACTTGTTTGTACACTTTCACATAAAGTATAAACCTGATTAGCTGTAATATTTGTTCCTAAATATGGTGTAAATTTTCCATTGAATGTTTGAGTTTCTGTTTCACTCATATCTGCTGAGTTAATTGTTGAACTTGCATTTCTGTAAACAATTATTCCCATTGAAATTAATAAAATTGATAATAGTATAGCTCCTGCTATAATTAGTGCTTTTGAAGCGTTTTCCATAATAAATTCCTCCTTTAAAATATATAATTTAATTTTCTATTTGATATAGATAGATGTAACATTATGGAAGCATTACATCTGTCTAATATTAATAACTTAACTTGTCTTTTGTTCAAATATCATAAAACTTACTCTTCCGTTTTTATTATAATCTATTTTTGTACATTCGAAAGAAATATCTCCATAATATTGAATAAAAGTTGGCATTCCTCCGTTATACAGAGTTTCCATTTTATATGTTGTATCATTATCTGAAATTTTAATTTCTATAATCACGGAATTAATATCATTTTGTATATAGAAGCCCTTTTCATCTTTTGATACCTTGTTTTTTTCATTATTGTCTACGGCTCTATTTACCGCAGTTGTTAAATCTCTTCCCGAAACTTCTTTGTTTAAATATGTTTCATATTCAAGATTTTCTTCATTTATTTGTCTTTTTTTATCTCTATAATTTAAATACTTATTTCCAAATATTGATAATATAACAATAACAATACATACTATAATTATAATCGTTTTTTTCATATCTATCATTCCTCTAAGCTTATTTTGCAACAATCTCTACTTTGTAAACTAATAATGTATTAGGATTAATACTTATTTTATCACATTTATATTCATTACTTGAATTTATATTGCTTTTTAGCCATTCATTTGAATCCTGAGAAGAAATATCATTTGTACCTAAAAAAACTTTAACTTCAGCTTTCAACTTTGAATTTTTTTTAGCATTTTGAGCTAAATTTAATAATGTTGCTACATCTTGAGGTTTTAAATAATTATAATATATCTCGTCCTCTCCTGTTTCAGTTTTTCTATGTAAAGGTGTCTTTCCTCTTCCTTCATAATTCAAGAATTGTTGATTAAATTCATCAATTTCGTGTTTTTCTATAGTCTGATAAACACTTGACGTACCAGAGGCCATCTGTCCAAATAAATATGAAAATAAAGTTAATAATAATATTGCAATTAAAACTCCTCCTGCCATAATTAAGGCTCTAGATGCATTTTCCATATTCTACTCCTATCTTATTTCAACAAAGTTAAATACCATTTTTGTAATTCGTCCTGTCAGGTTATCATATACAAGGTTTTCAGAATCAGATTTAAATATAGACCTTTTAAATTGCATATATTCATAATATTGAAAAACCTTATCTTTTTCTTTATTAGTCATATCTGTATAACCCGCAACATCCAATTTATACTTTGTTTTAGATGAATAGTTGAATTTTTTCACAGCATTTATCTTATCATCATCTGTTCTTGGAGTTATAAACATAGCAGTATATCCTTTAGCAATTTTAGTTGCATTATCAGAACCTCCCCATCTATTTTCTAGACCTGTTGCTGTTTCAATTATATTTTTAAATGGATCTCTAGTTGCTTGTTGATTTGACTGTTCATAAGTATTTTTGCTAAATAATTTATTATTTACATTTTCCTCTGGACATAACGATTTTCTATTATCGTCACTTCCAAAATTTACAGTAATTTTTATCGGACTATATTTATT
>USOM01000045.1 GCA_900556345.1 uncultured Clostridium sp.
GTAAAAAATAATATTAATAATATTTTTATTTTAAGAAGAGGACTTGAAAATGACAATATTAATAAAGATACATCAAAAGAGGACTTTGAAAAAGAATTAGATGAAAATATACATGTTGTTGAATCAAGCCTAGTATTAGATTTAGAAAATGTATTTAAAAATAAAGATATAAAAATATTAACAGGAAATATATCTCAAAGTATAATCGCCGAAAAATTAGAGCAAATCAGGGAAAATAAAGAAATAAAAGACACATGGATGGAACACAAACAAAAGATAGAAGAAAAGTTAAAACAATATATCCTTTCACATGAGGACAAAAAGATATATATGGAAGGGGTAAGAAATGGTGAATTAGAAAGTAGTTTGCAGGCTTTTTTACAATTAAGAAACAATAAAAGTTTTGAAGATTCAGGAAGTTTAAGAGTTAAAAACGTAATAAGAAAAAACATTGGATATAGTGAATATTTTTTGGTTAATTCAAAAATGTCATTTAATTATGAAAGTATGTCATGTATAAATAATGCAATAAATAAAACAAATATGACTATTACAGATATAATAGCAGCAAGAGGAGCTTATATAGATGCATATATAGATGACAAGATGAATGAAAACAATATATCTGAAGTGAAAAAATATATGCAATTAAAATATATAGGAATACCTTATGAGTTTTTACCTGATGAAAATAAAACAACCAATAGGCTTACTAAGAGGGCAATAGAAATAGCCAAAATTATAGAAAGTACAGATTCAATGGAAAAACTAAACAAGATAAGACGAAACCTAGATGCTAGAAAATATTTTGTTGAGATACCTAGTTTAGAGGAAATAGTTGCGATAGGGAAAAAAGAAAAAACAGAAGACTTATTTAATGTAAAAGAACATCAAGCAAGTGAGAAAGATTCAGTAGAATATCAAGGAAAGAAAATTCAAGTTATAAACCTAAAAGGAGAAGATTACAAAGGATTTATACATGTATGCATAAATATTAAGGCTGATAATAATACAAAAGACAAAAAAGCTGCTTTTTTAAATAATTCTAATTTGAATTTATGTACATCAGGTATTGAAGATGATCATATGTATCTAGCTTGGACTGGAGATAATGAACAATTTACAAAATTTGGATATGGAAATGACGTAGAAATATTTCAGTTTGCAAGTCAAGACGTTGGTTCTTCTCCAATGAGAAGAAGAAAAGAAAAAGAAAAATATTATCCCAATGTGTATAGCTCGGAATTTCAAGGAAAACAAGAATATTGGAATGAACCAATAGATAATTATGAAGACCAATATAATGAAGCTAATATTTATAAAAGAGCTCCTGATTATATTTTATGTATAGATAAGATATCTCAAAAAGATAAAGAATGGGCGGTAGCATTTGACGTCCCAATTGTAAGAATGGATGGAAAAGAATATTTTGAAAAATTTGATTCTAAATATGAAGAAATTTTCAAAAGTGCAAGTTTCGGAGATGTATCTTTGGAAAGCTTTAAGAAAATGGTTATTTATGATAGACAAAGAGAATTTTTTAGCGGAAGGGTGAATGTTCCAATAAAAAATTCAGAGTTTGAAGGTAAGAATTTTTGGAAATTATACAATAGCATAGAAAAAAATGATGAAAATAAAGAAAAATTAGCTGATATAGTTGAATTTTTAGATGGTAGAAATAAAAAATGGGAAAATGATCTCGCAAGCAGTTTGGATGAAGCTGGTAAAAAGAAACTTGAGCAATTAATTAGTGAATTAAGAGAATCACGCCACCAATTTGATGGATGTATAAAATAGTGAAAGATAAAATTTCACAATAATTAATATTCATCAATATAATATATTAATAGTTATAAAAATAATTATTAATATATTAAAGGTGGTGAACTTAAAAATGGAAGAATATACTTGTAGAAGACTTTGCAAAGGAACTTGTATAATAGAAATACTAATAAGTATAGTAATAGGAATAATAGCAGGAATAGTATTTACAAATGGATTGATTGCAACAGTAACAACATTTGCAATTATAGCATTAGTAGGAACAGCAGTTATATCATTAATATTTACACTACTAATATTAGGAACAAAAGTACTTGGAAAATGTAATGGATTTGAAAAATGTATATGTAAAACTGGCGGATGTTTATTAGCATCAATAATAGGAACATTAATTGCAGGAATAGCTATATTAATCGTAGAAATTTCAACAGGCTCAATTGTATCAATACTAAGTGTTGGATTTGCTGCATTTTTCTTTGTATGGATGATATTATCAACTGTTTCTTTAATGGGATGTTTAATTAGAGACATTTGCAATAGATAGTTTATAAAATAGACTTTTTACAGTGTGAAAGCATTGTAAAAAGTCTAAATTTTTTATTAAAGATAGACTTTTGGTATTGAAATGGATATAGATTTAATATATAATAACTGCATATATGTAAAGGAAGGAAGAGAAAAATGAGTGAAAAATTAGTAAATGGAATAATAGGAGCATTTGGAGGATTAACAGCAATAGCATTTGGAAAAGAAATATTAGTATTTATAATATCATTACTACCAATATTAGAGCTAAGAGGAGGACTGCTTGCGGCAGCACTTTTAGGATTAGACCCCATACCAAGTTATATAATAAGTATAGTTGGAAATTTACTTCCAATACCATTTATATTATTATTAATAAATAAAATATTAAACTGGATGAGAAACAGCAAACACTTTAAAGGAATAGCAAATTGGTTAGATCAAAAAGTAGAAAAACATAAAGGTCAAATTGAAAAATTTGGATATTTAGGAATAGTATTATTTGTAGGAATTCCACTTCCAGGAACAGGAGCTTGGACAGGATCTCTTATTGCATCAGTTTTAGAGATGGATAGAAAAAAGACGTTTTTAGCAGTTTTAGCAGGTGTATTTATGGCAAGTATAATAATGATGCTAATATCATTTGGAGTTGTTGCTAAAGTTGTTGGGTAATTTGGAAGATGTAGATATTTCAGAAGAACAATGTGATTATTTGTATAGGAAATATATCAGAATGGAGAAAGAAAAGAATGGTTGATTTTAGAATTGAAAAATTAGCAAATAATTTACTTACATATTCGGTAAATATACAAAAAGGAGATAATATTCTAATAGAAGTATTAGGAGAAGACGGAATAGACCTGGCAAAAGAATTGATAAAAAAAGCAGAAGAACTAGGTGCCAAGCCATATTTTAATATAATAAATTATGAATTATTAAGAATAATGTTACAAAATGCAGATGAAGAACAAATAAAATTATATACAAAACACGATTATCAAAGAATGAAAGATATGGATGCATATATAGGAATTAGAGCAACATCAAATACATCAGAATTAAATGGAATTCCAAAAGAAAATATGGATTTATATAACAAATATTATCAAAAACAAGTGCATTTTGAGGAAAGAGTAAAACATACAAAATGGTGTATATTAAGATATCCAAATTACTCAATGGCACAAATGAGTAAAATGAATAAAGATGAATTTGAGGAATACTTTTTCAATGTTTGTAATTTAGATTATAAAAAGATGTCAAATGCAATGGATAGCTTAAAAAACTTAATGAACCAAACAGATAAAGTACATATTTTAGGAAATGGAACAGATTTAACATTTAGTATAAAAGGAATACCAGCAGAAAAATATACAGGAACATTTAACATTCCAGATGGAGAAGTAGCTTCAGCACCTGTAAGAGAAAGTGTAAATGGTTATATAACATACAATACAGAAACCACATATAATGGGATTTTATTTAATAATATAAGATTTGAATTTAAAGATGGGAAAATAGTAAATGCAACCTCAAATAAAACAAAAGAACTAAATGAAATTTTAGATATTGATGAAGGTGCAAGATATATAGGAGAATTTGCATTTGGATTAAATCCTTATGTAGATAGACCTATTGGAGATACCTTATTTGATGAAAAAATAAAAGGAAGTTTCCATTTTACACCTGGTGATAGTTTAGAGGAAAGTGATAATGGCAATAAATCAAGCATTCATTGGGATATTGTAAATATTCAAAGACCAGAATATGGTGGTGGAGAAATTTGGTTTGATGATGTTTTAATAAGAAAAGATGGAATGTTTGTTATAGATGAATTAAAATGCTTAAATCCTGAAAATCTAATTTAAATGACCTTTAGGAAAGGAACTTAAAAATGCAAAAAGTAATTATAATAGGAGCAGGCCCAGCAGGACTAACTGCAGCAGACAAATTATTAGATGAAAAAGAAAAATATGATGTGACAATTTTAGAGGAAACGAGCGAAATTGGTGGAATATCAAGAACAGTAAAATACAATGGCAATAGAATGGATATAGGTGGACATAGATTTTTCTCAAAAGACCCAGAAGTTATGAAATACTGGGAAGAACTTATGCCTATTCAAGGAGAAAATTCATTTGATGATGAAGAATTAAAAAGGAAAAAACAACTAAATTTGGGTGGACCTAATCCTAACACCGAAGATGAAGTAATGCTTATAAGAACAAGAGTATCAAGAATATATTTCCTAAAAAAATTCTTCGATTACCCTGTAAGTTTAAAATGGAAAACTTTAAAAAATATGGGATTACTTAGAACAATAAAAGTTGGATTTAGTTACTTAAAAGCAATAATTTTAAAAAGAAAAGAAAATTCACTTGAGGATTTTTATATAAACAGATTTGGAGAAGAACTATATAAAATGTTTTTCAAAAATTACACAGAAAGACTATGGGGAAGAAAAGCCTCAGAAATTTCAGCAGACTGGGGAGCTCAAAGAGTAAAAGGAGTTTCTATAAATGCAATTATAAAAGATATGTTTAATAAATTATTTGGTATAAAAAGCAAAGAAAACACAGAAACATCTTTGATAGAACAATTTTGGTATCCAAAGTTTGGACCAGGTCAATTATGGGAAACATTAGCCGAAAGAATAGAAAAAAAAGGTGGAAAAATCCTAAATGGATATAAAGTAAAAAATATAAATATAAAAGATGGAAAAATTGTATCAGTAGAATGTGAGGTAAATGGGGAAAATGTAACGATTTTAGGAGATATATTTATATCTACAATGCCTGTAAAAGATTTAGTTTGTGGATTTAAAGGAGAAAATGTTCCAGAAGATATGCTAAAAATTGCAAAAGGTTTGCCATATAGAGATTTCATGACAGTGGGGTTATTAGTAAATAAATTAAATTTAAAAAATGAAACAGATATCCCAACACTTGGAAATATTGTTCCAGATTGTTGGATATATGTTCACGAACCAGAAGCAAAATTACTTAGAATTCAAATATTTAATAACTGGTCACCATATATGCTAAAAGACCCCAAAAATACTGTATGGATAGGCTTAGAATATACATGTAGTGAGGGAGATAAGTACTGGAATATGAGTGACGCAGAGTTTACAGATGTAGCTGCTAAAGAATTAATAAAAATGGGTATAATAGAAAAAAATAACATTTTAGATTCACATAGAGAAAAAGTAAAAAAAGCATACCCAGCATATTTTGACACATATTCTAGAATGGATGAATTGGTTAAATATTTAGATAGTTTCCAAAATTTATATTGCATAGGAAGAAATGGTCAGCATAGATACAACAATATGGACCATTCTATGGTAACGGCATTTGAAGCAGTTAAAAATATAAAAAATGGTGTTAAAGATAAATCTGATATTTGGAATGTAAATACTGAGAAAGAATATCATGAAGAGAAAAAATAAAAAATGTCCCATTTGGACCGGTTCTTTTTGGGATAACAACATTTTTCTCATTGGGACCGTTTCTTTTCGCGAAAAGATCGTTTCCTTTCGCGAAAAGAAACGGTCCCAATACGAAAAAAGGAGGAAAACAGTGAAAAAGAAACTTCTATTAATAGATGGAAATAGTATAATGAACAGAGCATTTTACGGAATAATGGGAAGTAAAATGCTAATGACAACAGATGGAAAATACACAAATGCGGTATATGGATTTTTGGCAATATTATTTAAAAACTTAGAGGACTTAAATCCAGATTATATGGCAGTATCATTTGATTTAAAAGCAAAAACTGCAAGACATAAATTATATGAGGGATATAAAGCAAATCGTCACGGAATGCCCGAGGAACTTGCTGACCAAATGCCTGTTATAAAAGATATATTAAGAGCAATGAACATAGACATAGTAGAAAAAGAAGGCTACGAAGGTGATGATATATTAGGAACATTAAGTAAATATGGAGAAGCTCAAGGGTTAGATGTAATAATACTTTCAGGAGATAGAGATACATTTCAACTTGCAAGTGATAATATAACAATTAGAATTCCAAGAACAAAGCAAGGAAAAACTGAAGTAGATGATTATGATAGACAGAAGGTATTAGAGGAATATGGAGTAGAGCCAAGGTCATTAATAGAAGTAAAGGGTTTACAAGGTGATACATCAGATAATATTCCTGGGGTTCCAGGCATTGGACCTAAAACCGCAATTAATCTTGTTAAAAAATATGGCACAATTGAGAATTTGTACAAGCAAATTGAGGAAGGTACAGATGACTTAAAAGGAAAACAAAAAGAATCAATTGTAAATAACAAAGAAATGGCATTTATTTCGAGACAACTTGGTGAGATAGATGTAAATGTACAACTTGACGATACTTTAGAAGTTTTAAAAGTAGAAGAATGGGACAAGGAAAAAGTCTTAGAGTTATTTAAAGTATGCAATTTTAAGAAATATATAGAAAGATTTAATCTAGATGGAGCCCCAAGTAGCAAAGATAATAAAAAGGACTTAGAACATTTATTTAAGATAAATTCTGAAATATCAATAAAAGATGCAGAAGAAAAATTGGGTCAACTTAAAAAGCTAGTTTTTTATTTAGGATTAGAAGAAAATCAAAATAAAGAGGATATAATAAAACAAGATATAATA
>USOM01000046.1 GCA_900556345.1 uncultured Clostridium sp.
GTAGTATCATTTTGCTGTTAAAAAAGAAAAAAATAAATATAATAATTTATTTTATGGCAGTAATATTTACAATAGCTAATATTGCATTTTTGTGTAATAATGGATTAAAAAATAAAAGTGTTGTTAGTTTTTCAAAAGACTTTTCAAATGAACTAATACTAAAAATAAATAACGATACGGGCTCAATTAAATTGTATAGAAATGCAAAATTATTTATATTTGCAAAAGAAAACGAACAATTTGATTATGAGTTAAAAGGAAGAATAAAAAAGCAATGGATAGAAAATGATATATGTGGAATAACTTACAAAGACAAGAATAACAAATTAAGAGAATTTGTTGTAACATATGGAGACAGAGGGGATGGAATTTCATATTATTATGTTGCAAATGCATTATTAGGAAATTGGCAAGTGTTTACAAGAAATGGTAAACCAACGCAAATGTTAGTAGACAGTAATGGTATAAAAATTACTAAAGACGACAAAAGTGAAATTTTCGAATATAACGAATGCAAACAGTATGGAACAATAGCGCTTGTGCTATATAAAAATGAAGTGCCAAAATATGTAATTGGATTAGATAAAAATTGTGAAATTGATAATAAAACAAATATCATAAAGAAGGATGGGACAATTACTCTTGCAGAAATTTCAATGGATAAAACAAAATTAGAATCTTTATATTGTATGACATATAAAAATGCTAATGATTTAAGTGATTATAATATATAATAAATAGGTTTGACAGTTAGTTGAAATTATTAGTTATTTATATTATAATCATATACGGAGGAATTAGATTATGAAGAAAAATTATTTATTATTATGTTTAAGTATAGTAACTCTTATGCTTGTATTATCAGTAGTATTTATTGTTAATAAGAAAAGCGCAAATATTGATAAATATGAAGAAAGTGTAGAAAATGTTACACATGATACAAAGGCAAATGAGATAATAACTCCTTCTTCTGAAGATATAGGGAGTAATGAAATTTACGAAAATAGCAATTCACAAAATTCATCAAATAGCAAAAATGTTGAAAATGTTGAAATCAAAGTAGAAGAAAATACAATAACTTCGTCTGGTTTAACGATAATTATTACGGATAATAATGAAGAACAGTATGGCTGGGGAGAAAGCTATGGAATTCAAGAAAAGGTAAATGGAGAATGGAAAAAATTAAAAGCAAATACAGATTTCAATTCGGTAGCTTATTTATTAGATGAAAATCATCAAATACGACAAAATATAAATTGGGTAAATAGCTATGGTAAACTTCCAAATGGAATATATAGAATAGAAAAAGAAGCGGATGGAAATGTATTCTATTCAAATGAATTTATAATTAAATAAAATATTTAGGAAAAATTTGGAGGAAATATGTTTAAATTACACTCAGAATATAAGCCAACAGGTGACCAACCAAATGCAATAAAATATCTATCAAAAGGAATAGAAGATGGCAAGAAATACCAAACGCTTCTAGGAGTTACAGGTTCACGGAAAAACCTTTACAATGGCAAATATAATAGAAAAAACACAGAGACCAACTCTTGTTTTAGCACACAATAAAACACTTGCTGGGCAACTTTATAGTGAATTCAAAGAATTTTTTCCTGAAAATAGAGTGGAGTATTTTGTGTCATATTATGACTACTACCAGCCGGAAAGCTATATAGCAGCCTCAGACACATACATTGAAAAAGATGCATCAATAAATGACGAAATAGATAAACTGCGCCATTCAGCTACATTATCTCTATTTGAAACAAGAGACGTAATAGTAGTAGCATCAGTATCATGTATATATGGTTTAGGAGACCCAGAAGACTATCAAGAAATGATGTTATCATTAAGACCTGCTATGGAAAAATCAAGAGATGAAGTAATGAAAAAGCTAGTTACAATGCAATATTCAAGAAATGAGATAGACTTTAAAAGAGGAACCTTTAGAGCAAAAGGAGATATCCTAGAAATCTATCCATCATCAACTAGCGAATCAGCCTTAAGAGTAGAATTTTGGGGAGATGAGATAGAAAAAATATCTGAAATAAATCCATTAACTGGAAAGGCAATAGGAACAAGAGAACATGTTTTAATTCCGCCAGCATCACAATATGTAACAAGCAGAAGCAAGCTAGATAGAGCAATTGTAACAATAGAAGAAGAGCTTCAGGAACGCATAAAATATTTCAAATCTCAAAATAAATTAATAGAGGCTCAGCGTATAGAAGAAAGAACAAACTTCGATATAGAAATGATGAAAGAAACTGGATTTTGCCAAGGAATAGAAAATTATTCAAGACATATGAGCGGAAGAAAAGCGGGAAGTCCACCATATACGTTGTTTGACTATTTTCCGAAAGACTATTTGCTATTAATAGATGAGTCACACGCAACAATACCACAAGTTAGAGCGATGTATAATGGTGATAAATCAAGAAAAGATTCACTTGTAAATTATGGATTTAGGCTTCCATCAGCTTATGACAATAGGCCATTAAAATTTGAAGAATTTGAGCAAAGGATAAATCAAGTAGTCTTTGTAAGTGCAACACCAGCAGATTACGAAAAAGAACATTCAAAAGAAAATGTTGTAGAGCAAATTATTAGACCAACAGGACTTTTAGACCCAAAAATAGAAGTAAAACCAGTAACAAATCAGGTTGACGACTTAATAGAACAGATAAGAATTAGAGTAGAGAAAAAAGAAAGAATATTAGTTACAACATTAACCAAAAAAATGGCAGAGGATTTAACAGAGTATTTGAAAAGCTTAGATATAAAAGTAAATTATATGCATTCTGACACAAAAGCACTAGAAAGAATGGAAATAATTAGAAATTTAAGGCTGGGAGAATTTGATGTTTTGGTTGGAATAAACCTATTAAGAGAAGGATTAGACATTCCAGAAGTTTCGTTGGTTGCAATATTAGACGCAGATAAAGAGGGATTTTTACGTTCAGAGCGTTCATTAATTCAAACTATAGGACGTGCTGCAAGAAATACAGATGGAACTGTTATAATGTATGCAGATGTTCTAACAGATTCTATGGAAAAAGCTATATCTGAAACTAACAGAAGGCGAAAAATTCAAACCGAATATAATGAGGTTCACGGAATTACTCCAAAAACTATAAATAAATCTGTAAGAGATGCAATTAGGGCAGTTCAGACTGAGGATATTGGAGTTGAATTTAAAGCTGAGAAAGGTGAAGACATTAAAGAAACTATTAGTAGGTTGACTGATGAAATGCTTGAGTTTGCAAGCAAGATGGAATTTGAGAAGGCAGCAGAGGCTAGAGATAAGATAAAAGAGTTGGAGAAATTGTTATGATTTTGAAATGGGGACGGTTCCTTTTTTAAAAAGGAACCGTCCCCATTTTGAAAGAAATTAAATATATTCCTCAATGATCTTCCAAACATCCTCACAAAAAACATTCTTCTCCGAAGAAAAAGGAAGCATAGTAGCATCCATCAAGGGATTTAGTTCTTTTTGCAAACTAGACACCGTATCCAAAACCTTAGTAGGAGCAATCTTATCAGCCTTATTTGCAATAATCATAAAAGGCTTACCAGAACGAATAATATAATCATACATTAACCTATCATTGGAAGTAGGAGAATGTCTAATATCAATTAAAAATATAATCAAAGAAATTTTATCTCTATGAAAAAGATATTCTTCAATAAACTGACCAACCTTAACTTGTTCAGCCTTAGACATTTTACTAAAACCGTAACCTGGAAGGTCAACAAAATAAAATTTCTCATCAATATTATAAAAATTAATTTGTCTTGTTTTACCGGGTTCGGAACTTGTGCGAGCAAGTTTTTTTCTATTAATCATTGTATTTACAAAACTAGATTTTCCAACATTAGATTTCCCAACTAAAACAATTTCTGGTAAATCATTTTTAGGGTATTGTTTGGGGCTCACTGCTGAAATTTCAAATTGTGGATTTTTTACTATCATATATTACCTCCTTTTTCGCATTGGAACCGTTTTTTTTATGAAAATTTTTGATTGGGGACGGTTCTTTTTGCAAAATGTCCCAAAAAGAACCGGTCCCAATGGGACTTTTTTCGGAAAAGGAACCGTCCCCAATCAGAAAAAATTATTTTTTAGGACTAATTTTCTCAAGTCCGCCCATATAAGGTCTTAAAACTTCTGGAATAACAACACTACCATCAGGCTGATAATTATTTTCTATAACTGCAATTAACATTCTAGGTGGGGCAACAACGGTGTTATTTAGGGTATGAGCGTAATAATTTTCTTTTTCACCTTTAATTCTAATTCCAAGTCTACGAGCTTGTGCATCTGTTAAGTTAGAGCAACTTCCAACTTCAAAATATTTCTTTTGACGAGGAGACCAAGCTTCAACATCACATGATTTTGCTTTTAAGTCTGCTAAATCTCCACTGCAACATTCTAGGGTTCTAACTGGGATTCCCATACTTCTAAATAGTTCAACTGTGTATGACCACATCTTTTCATACCAATTCCAACTATCTTCAGGTTCACAAACTACTATCATTTCTTGCTTTTCAAATTGATGTATTCTATATACACCACGTTCTTCTATACCATGTGCACCTTTTTCTTTTCTGAAACATGGTGAATATGATGTCATTGTATAAGGCATTTTTGTTTTATCTAATATTTGGTCTTTAAATTTTCCTATCATTGAATGTTCAGATGTTCCAATTAAATATAAATCTTCACCCTCAATTTTGTACATCATAGCATCCATTTCTTCGAAACTCATAACACCTGTTACGACATTTGAACGAATCATAAAAGGTGGAATGCAATATGTAAATCCTTTATTTATCATAAAGTCTCTTGCATAAGTAAGTACCGCAGAGTGTAGTCTTGCAACATCTCCCATTAAGTAATAAAAACCATTCCCAGCAACACGGCGGGCACTATCTAGGTCAAGTCCACCAAGGGCTTCCATTATTTCTCCATGATATGGAATTTCATAATCTGGAACAACAGGTTCACCATATTTTTGAATTTCTACGTTTTTACTGTCATCTTCTCCGATTGGAACTGATGGATGCATTATATTTGGTATTTTCATCATTCTAGATTTTATTTCTTCAGCAAGTTCATTTTCTAAAGCTTCATTTTTTTCAAGTTTTTCGTTTATTTCTTGAACTTGTCTTTTTATTTCTTCAGCTTGCATTTTTTCGCCATTTTTCATTAGGCTTCCTATTTGATTGCTTAAGGTTTTTCTTTGATTACGCAAGTTATCTCCATTTAATTTTGCTTCACGATTTTTCTTGTCTAATTCAATTACTTCATCTACTAAAACTAATTTTTTGTCTTGGAACTTTTTCTTGATATTTTCTTTTACAAGATCTGGATGTTCCCTTAAAAATTTTATATCTATCATAATATCAGTCCTTTCTTAATACGGGTATTATATAATATTTATGCCTATATATCAAGCTTTTAGAGAATAAAAAATTGCAAATTTACATATATTATATAAAAATATGTTAAATTAAGGAGATTTTGCTAATGGAAAATGAGTATATAAAGGAAAAGAAAATACGAGATTTTACAGATGATGAAAGAGATAGAGAATTGCTATTTAATATTATTGATACAAGGGAAAAATTAAAAAAGGCTCATAATAATTTTGAGTTTGCAGATGGGGATTTAGTTGATTATTATACTTATGAAATTAAGGCTAATCAGGCAAAATTGGATTATTTGATAAAACTTGCTAAGTCAATGGGCCTGGTAATGAATTGTGAGGTTAGAAATATGTTGGAGATGGAAAAAGATGTGGGGTGAAATTTTTAGCGTTTTTTCGGAAAATGTGTAAAAATATATCGAAAATCTTTCTAAAAATGTGTGAAAAGCCACTATAATTCTTTTTGAAAATGTGATAAAATATGCTTGAAACCTTTCTAAAAATGTGGTAAAATGTAAATGAGGGGGCGAATTAGATGGAGAGATTAAAAAGAAAAATTGATAAATATCTACTTGAATGGAAAAAAAATAATGATAAATTACCTCTAATAATAAAAGGAGCAAGACAAATAGGAAAAACAAATGCAATAAGAAATTTTGGAAAAAATAATTACAAAACATTTGTAGAAATAAATTTTGCATTTATGCCACAATTTAAAACCATATTTGAAAATGGATTTGAGGTTGATAATATAATAAAAAATATAACATTAAAAATGCCAGATTTAGTATTAAATGAATATAACACACTAATTTTCTTTGATGAAATGCAAGAATGTGTAAATACAGCAACATCACTTAAAGCATTTAGAGAAGATGGCAGATATGATGTTATATGTTCAGGTTCTTTAATGGGAATAAACTACAATGAAATAGAGTCAAACAGCGTAGGAAATAAAGAAGATTATATAATGAAATCATTGGATTTTGAAGAATTCTTATGGGCTAAAGGCTACAAAGAAGAACAAATTGAAGATTTATATAAAAATATGATAGAACTAAAACCACTAAGTAGCACACAATATGAAGTTATGATGTCAAATTTTAAAGATTATATGATAGTTGGAGGAATGCCAGCAATAGTAAGTCATTTTGTAAAAAATAAAAATTTTAGTGGAATTTTAAAAATGCAACAACAAATTCTGATAGACTACGAAGAAGATATAACAAAATATGCAGGAGGATTAGACAAAACAAAAATATTAAATTGCTACAAAAAAGTTCCAGTATTTTTAGGATCATCATTTGCATTTATACCAGTAATAGTAGCAGTTTCGGAAAAATATAATGGTGATTTAAGATATGCACAAGGTGGAATTATAGTAGTAGGATTGATTTACATAGCAATATCTTTTTTAATAAAAAAATTTTGATTAGATAAAATTAAAAAGATATTACCAGCTCAAGTAGTAGGACCTATGATAATAGTAATAGGATTAAACTTAATTC
>USOM01000047.1 GCA_900556345.1 uncultured Clostridium sp.
CCTTTTATTTTTTCTTTATTTGTATTATAATAATAAAGTAAAATTAAGGCTTTAAGAAAAAATGAATAAAACTTAAATTTTTTATTAAGAAAAATAAAATTTGTAATATTTCTGTAATATAAATGTAACAATACTTTTAACCTTACAGACCAAATAATTATAAAAATTTACCCATAAAACTGTTGCAATTGCAACAGTTTATTTTTCTTTTAGTGTTATAATTCATTCCATCACGAAGAGGAGGAAATGAAAAATGAAAATAATAAAAAGAGATGGAACAATTGTAGAATACAACCCAGAAAAAATCAAAAATGCAATAAAAAAAGCCAATAACGACGTTGGTAGAAAAGAAAAAGCAACCAATGAAGAGATTGAAGAAATAATAAAATATATAGAAGAACTAAACAAAAGAAGAATATTAGTAGAAGATATTCAAGACATAATAGAACAAAAATTGATGGAAATAGGAAGATATGAGCTTGCAAAACAATATATAACATATCGTTATACAAGAGAATTAGTAAGAAAAGCAAACACAACAGATCAATCAATAAAAGAACTAATAGATGGAGAAAGTGAATATTGGAATACAGAAAACTCAAACAAGAATGCTAAAATAGTAACAACACAAAGAGACTATTTAGCAGGAATAACAAGTACAGATATAACAAGAAGATTTTTACTACCAGAAGATATAGTAAAAGCTCATGATGAAGGAATAATTCATTTCCACGACGCAGATTATTTTGCACAAAATGCATTACATAATTGTGATTTAATAAACCTAGAAGATATGTTACAAAATGGAACAATAGTAAATGGAGTTATGATAGAAAAACCACATAAATTCTTAACTGCAATGACAATAGCAACACAAATAATAACAGCTGTAACCTCAAGTCAATATGGTGGAGCAACAGTTACAATGACACATTTAGCACCATTTGTAAGAGATAGCTACAAATATTACCTAGAAAAATATAAAGCAAGAGGATTTTCAAATCAAACCGCCGAAAAATATGCAAAAGAAGATTTAGCAAAAGAAGTAAAAGATGGAGTACAAACATTCCAATATCAAATAAATTCAATGACAACAACAAATGGACAATCACCATTTTTAAGTGTATGTTTCTATTTAGGAGAGACAAAAGAATACAAAGAAGAATTAGCTATGATAATAGAAGAATTCTTAAATCAAAGAATTCAAGGAATGAAAAATGAAAAAGGAGTATATATTACACCAGCATTCCCAAAACTATTATATGTACTAGAAGAGGACAACATTAAAAGAGATAGCAAATATTGGTATTTAACAGAGCTTGCAGCAAAATGTACAGCTAAGAGAATGGTACCAGACTACATATCAGAAAAGAAAATGCTAGAATACAAAATAGATCAAAATGGTAATGGAAACTGTTTCCCATGTATGGGATGTAGGTCATTCTTAACACCATATATTGACCCAAAAACAAATAAACCAAAATATTATGGAAGATTTAACCAAGGTGTTGTAACAATAAACTTAGTAGATGCTGCATTATCATCAGACAAAAATATGGATGCATTCTGGAAAATAATGGACAAGAGGCTAGAATTATGTCATAGAGCTCTGCAATTAAGACATGAAAGACTAAGTAAAGCAACAAGTGATGTTGCGCCAATTTTATGGCAACATGGAGCACTAGCTAGACTTCCAAAAGGAGCAAGTATACACGAATTACTTCATGGTGGTTATTCGACAATATCACTTGGATATGCAGGACTTTATGAATGTGTAAAATTCATGACCGGACATAGCCATACTGATAATGGAAAAGGCAAAGAATTCGCAATAGAGGTAATGCAAAGATTAAATGATAAATGTAAAGAGTGGAAAGAAAAAGAAGATATAGATTATAGTGTATATGGAACACCAATAGAATCAACAACATACAAATTTGCAAAATGTTTGAAAAACAGATTTGGAGTTGTAAAAGGAATTACTGATAAAAACTATATAACAAATTCATATCATGTTCCTGTATTTGAAGATATAGATGCATTTTCTAAGTTAAAACTTGAAAGCGAATTCCAAAGATTAAGTCCGGGTGGAGCAATTTCATATATTGAAACACCTAACCTACAAAGCAACATAGAAGCTGTTTTACAAGTAATCGAATTTATATATAACAATATTATGTATGCAGAATTAAATACAAAATCAGACTACTGCCAAAAATGTGGTTATACAGGAGAAATTTTAATAGATGATAACCTAGAATGGTATTGCCCTAATTGTGGTAACAGAGATCACGATACTTTAAATGTTGCAAGACGTACTTGTGGATATATTGGAAGTAATTTCTGGAATAAGGGTAGAACACAAGAAATAAAAGAAAGAGTTTTACATCTTGATAATAAAGATGATGAGTAATTTTTGACCCATTGGGACCGGTTCTTTTTGGGACATTTTCCAAAAAGAACCGTTCCCAATACGAAAAAAGGAAGGAAGATAAAAATGAGATACAACAAAATAAGAAAAATGGATATATCAAATGGACCAGGAGTTAGAGTATCAATATTTATGCAAGGATGCGCATTTAACTGCAAAAATTGCTTTAACCCAGAAACACACGATTTTAAAGGTGGAAAAGAATTTACAGACGAAACAATAAACAGAGTACTAGAATTATGTGATAATGAAAATGTAGAAGGTTTATCTATCCTAGGTGGAGAACCAATGCATCCAAACAATATTGAAGGAACAACAAAACTTGTTAAAGCATTTAAGGAAAAATATCCAAATAAAAATATTTGGGCTTGGTCAGGATATAAATTTGATAGAGATTTGGAAAATAAAGATGCTATGAATTATATTGATGTTCTTGTTGATGGACAATTTGTTGAGAGTGAAAAAAATCCTACTTTAGAATGGAAAGGTTCTAGTAATCAAAGGGTTATTGATGTTAAGGAAAGTAGGAAATGTCATAAGGTTATAACTTTGTAATATATTAAATGGACCATTATTTTGAAAGAAATATTTGAATAATGGTCTATTTTTAGGTTGAAATTAAATTGACATAAAATATAAAGAGTGCTATAATTTGGTCAATTGCTTAATTTGGCAAAAAAATCAGAAAGGGAAAGGATTACATTATGAGAAAAAAATCTAAAAAAAATTCAAAAACGACACCAACAATGATAGAAAATGCACCTTTTGAAAATTTGTTTGAGATTTTTGATGCAGATGCGAGAAACAATATCATTGAAACTATGTTCCGGGATAGAATTAATTTAATCGAACAGTACAGCAGGCAAGAAATTAATAGTTTTCAAGTAAGTAAGATCCTTGGAATAAAAGGCAGGATTATAGCAAGTTCAAATTATATAGAAACATGCGACCAAAAGAAAACTGAGTTTCAAGTGGGAATTAAAGAACTTTCGGAAGAGATAAAAGAACTTAGACAAGCTGTAGAATTATTACAGAAACGAATTCTAAAATTAGATGAGATTCAAAAAAATTATCAAAAATATCTTGAAGGACAAAATAATGAATTGAAAGATGAAGAAGAATTTTCAAAAAAGATAAATACAGTGGCATTAGTCCATCCTACGTGTAGTGTAAAAGAATTAACATATTATGGTTTTTCTATAATTCACGTAACAAAGCAGGATAGAAGAATATTCAAATTAATAAGACCTGATGAGATTTTTGAATTTTCGGAAAGTGATAGTTTGATAGTTTTGCCACAATACTATTCAGATTATCTTAAAGAACATTACGATAGTAGTGCGGAAAGAAGTATTATTGCATACTGTGAAATGGTAGCACACAGAAAAATTGAAATGGATAAGGATGTTAATATTGTTACACTGTTTAATAATGAAGACATTCAAAAAATATTAGAAATTAATGGATTAATGTAATGAAATGAAGAAAGCCCAAATGGTAGATCAATTTTTGATGACTATTTGGGCTTGAGTTGTTGATAGCCTAAAATCTTAACAAAATCTTAATAAAATCTCTCTTTTATCTTAACAAAATATCTGTTATAATAAAAATGTTCACAAAAGAACCGGTCCCAAAAGAGCAAATGGGACCAAAAAGAACCGACCCCAATGGTCCCAAAGGAGGCAAAAAATGCAAAACATCCTAATAGTAGATGATGACAAAGAAATAGTAAAAGCAATAGAAATATATCTAGAAAGAAAAAAATACCAAATATTCAAAGCATTTGATGGAATAGAGGCATTAGAACAGATAAAACAAAATGATATCAATCTAATAATTTTAGACATAATGATGCCAAACAAAGATGGAATAGAAACATTAACAGAAATAAGAAAAGACAAAAATATACCAGTAATTTTACTTTCTGCCAAATCTGAGGATATAGACAAAATACATGGTTTAAACCTTGGTGCAGATGACTATATAACAAAACCATTTAACCCTGCAGAACTAATTGCAAGGGTAAATGCTTTACTTAGAAGATACACAAATTTTGAAACAGAAGAAGCAAATAATAAAAACATAATAAAAAATGGTGGATTAATTATCAATGACGACTTAAAAAAAGTTACAATAGATGGAAAAGAAATAAAACTTACGCCAACAGAATATAATATCTTAAAATTTTTAACAGAAAACAAAGGCAAGGTATATTCAATTGAAGATATATACCAAAAGGTTTGGAAAGATGACTATTTTGCATCAGATAATGTAATTGCCGTACACATAAGACATATAAGAGAAAAAATAGAAATAAACCCAAAAGAACCAAGATACTTAAAGGTTATTTGGGGAGTAGGATATAAGGTGGAATGTTTATGAAAAAATCAACAATATTCAAAGCTATAAGTTTTTTATGTATACCGATTTGCATAATCGCAGTTATTTTGTCAATATTTGCAGTGTATGTAAAAAATGGAACAGATTTTAATGAAAGCAAATATTATGCTTCAAGCCCATTTGTAACATCATATATAGATGATTTATCTAATGTTTGTAATGACTTAATATACAATAATGAAAATTATTACAATATAAAAGATGGCGAAAATATAATATATTATACAAATAGGCAATTATACAATAGTAATGTAAAAGATTTTAAATATCTTGTTATTTATAACAATAAAGCCATAACAAATATTGAAATAAGCAAAGAACTAAATACTATTGATAGCATAAAAGAATACATACAAAATCTTCAAGGATACGAAAATGTAAATATCCAAAATGGACTTGTGAACTCTACAAATGATTCCATAAAAAGAATAAGCACGGGATGTTTAAGCACATTTACAAAAACATATTATATGATAGAAGATAATGAGAAAAATTACTATAAAACAAGTTGTACTGATTTTGAAATATATAGTTCATATAAAGCGGAATTTAAACAAAATTCTAAGGAAATTGCTATTTCTAATATGCTAAAAAAAGTACCATTAATAAATGATGGATGTTATATTATAATTCCAATGGGTTCCATAATAGCAATGCTTATGGTTATATATTTAGCTGTATCTATTGGAGAAGATAAAAAATTAAATTATTTTGATAAAATTCCTCTAGAGATAGTTGGATTTGTAGCAATTATAATTTCGGTAATACCATTTATATTTTTATCTGACTATTTTTATAGTACAGGAAATGACTATGTTGGTGGAATAAGCATAATAATTACAGTAGCATTATTTATTTATGTTATTGCATGTGTATGTATGATAACATTTATAAGAAGATTAAAAGCAAAAAGCTTTTGGAAAACAACAATAATAGGTAAAATTTTTTACTGGTTTAAAGATGTACTTTTAAAAAATATTTCATATTCTATAGGAACTACGGCAAAAGTAATATTAGTATTTTTATTAATTGGATTTATTACATTTTTGATAATGCTTATTTTTAGAGGTGCACTTAGTGTTATATTGATAATTGCATTATATGGCTACATAATGTATAGGACAATTATATTTTTCAAAGAGTGTTCAAAAATAGAAAAGAAAATAGAAGAAGTAAGAGATGGAAATAATCAATTGCCATTGGATGTAAATGAATTTTCATCAGAATTTCAAAATGTTGCAACATCTATTAATAATATTTCAGAGGGAATAGAAACAGCTGTACAAGAAAGAATGAAGAGCGAAAGATTGAAAGCAGAATTAATAACAAATGTTTCACATGATATAAAAACACCTCTTACATCAATAATAAATTATACAGATTTGCTAAAAAATGAAAAAATTGATAATGAAAAAGCAAATGAATATATAGAAATTATATATAGCAAGTCACAAAGATTAAAAAGGCTTACAGAAGATTTGATAGAAGCATCTAAAATACAAACAGGAAATGTGTCTTTGAAAAAAGAAAAGATAAATGTAATAGAATTAATAAGGCAAGCTGTGGGAGAATTTGAGGATAAATTTAGTAAAAAAGGATTAAATACTATAATAGATTGCAAGCAAAATGAAATCTTTATTTTTGCCGATAGCAGATATATGTACAGAATTATAGAAAATTTATTTAGCAATATTTCTAAATATGCTTTGGAAAACTCTAGAGTATATATTGATATTGGTGTTTTCGGAGATGATGTTAATATTGCTATAAAAAATATATCTAAAGATAAATTAAATATTTCTGCTGATGAGCTTATGCAAAGGTTTGTTAGAGGAGAAAGCTCAAGAACCACTGAGGGAAGTGGACTTGGAATATCAATTGCACAGAATTTAACTACTCTTCAAGACGGAAAGTTTGATTTGGTTTTGGATGGAGATTTGTTTAAGGTGAGAATGAGTTTTAAAATTATATAATTTTTTTTAATAAGACCGTTTCTTTTTCCATTGGGACCGTCT